>CAZONN010000047.1:0-10031 GCA_964581235.1 uncultured Amphibacillus sp. | reverse complement strand
AAAGCCTAAGAGCAATTAATCTGCTCTTAGGCTTTCGATTGACTCCTTTTGTTCGTTAGCTAATTGTTGGAAAATATACTGGCTATTGATCGGTGCATCGTTAAGATTTGGTTTGACCGATTCATATAAACCATCGCTATCTTGAATGCGCCGATTTGTATTGTCTTTTAAGGAAAGCTCAAGAATCTGTTTAATCCGTTGCTGATGATCGGTTTGTAAAATTGGGAATAAAATCTCGATTCTCCTTTGCAAATTACGTGTCATCCAATCCGCAGAAGAAAGATAGTACTTTTCATCGCCATTATTATGAAAGTAATAAATCCGACTATGTTCTAAAAAGCGACCGACAATACTATGGACGCGAATCTGCTCACTAACTCCTGTCACGCCGGGTTTAAGGCAACAAATTCCGCGAACGATTAAATCAATCTTAACACCCGATTGCGAAGCTTGGTATAATTTTGTAATAACCGTTTTATCTGTTAAAGAATTCATTTTGGCAATAATTCGTCCAGTGCCAAATTGTTTTTGGTGTTCAATTTCGCGATCAATTAATCTTAAAAAATCATTAAGCATTAATTCTGGTGCAATTGATAAAGTTGATAATTTTGGTAAAGTAGTTGCACCACTTAAAAAGTTAAAAAAGTGAGTCGCGTCATTGACTAGTGACTCTCGGGCAGATATGAGCGAAAGGTCGGTATATAAGTTTGCTGTTTGTTCATTGTAGTTACCTGTCGACAAGTGAACAAAGCGCTCAATCTTCGTCTTGCCTTTACGGACAATTAAACAAACTTTACTATGTGTTTTCAAACCGCTAATCCCATAGATGACGTGGCAACCCGCTCGTTCAAGCTTTTTAGCCCATTGAACGTTATTTTTTTCATCAAAACGAGCTTTCAATTCAACAAGGACTGTCACTTGTTTGCCGGATAGGGCGGCTTTTTCTAAGTTTTTAATGATTGGTGAACGTTTACTTGCCCGATATAGCGTTTGTTTAATTGCGAGTACTTTTGGATCACGAGCAGCCTCAGCTACTAATTTTATCGTCGTATCAAATGATTCATAAGGATGGTGAAGTAAAACATCGTGTTTTAAAATTTGATCTAAAATAGGTTCATCATGATTAAGTTCAACTGTCAATTGTGGTTGAACGGTCGGATAGATTAAGTTTGGAAAACGTTGTTTAAGTTGACGAAAAAATTTATCAAGAAAAGTAAAATCAAGTGGAACTGATTGGAAATAAATATCCTCTGCTTGGATGTCAAATATACTTTGTAAGAACTGAACAACATTTTGATCTGCTTCATCTGTCACTACTTCTAAGCGAACGACGGCTCCCCATTCTCTTTTATGAAGTTCAGATTCAATCGCTTTTAATAAATCGCGAGCATCTTCCTCATGAATGGTCATATCGGCATTTCGGGTAATTCGAAACACCGTTGTCGATTCGGTTTGATAACCAGGAAATAATGAGTCAATAAAATAAATAATCAGATCTTCTAAGAATACAAATTGATTACTATTAGCTACTTGAATCGTACGGGTAATCAACTCTGGAATTTGGACGATTGTTAGTTTATCCTCGGCATCATCAGTGTTATTTAACCGAACAGCTATATTTAATGTCCGATTTGCTATCAAAGGAAAAGGCTGATACAAATGAATTGCAATAGGTGTTAGAATAGGAAAAATGTGCTCAGAAAAATAATTTTCTAACCAATTTTGCTCTTGATCCGATAGCTGTTCAATTGACGTTATGTAAATATCTTCTGCTTTCAGATCATCAATCTGTTGTTGATAAAATTCATGTTGCTGCTTGACCAATTGATGGGTTAACTCACTGATTGCTGCTAGTTGCTCAGGTGCTGTCATTCCAGCTTTATTATCAGGTAGATTAAAGTTGGCTCGAACTTGATCTTTTAACCCAGCGACTCGAATCATAAAGAACTCATCTAAATTTGAAGAAAAGATTGAAATGAAGCGCAACCGCTCTAAGATTGGGTTGTTAGGATTAATTGACTCCTCAAGAACACGTTGATTAAATCGCAACCAGCTAATTTCTCGGTTATTAAAATAACTCGGGTTATCATATGCTAATATTTCTTCTGTTCTTTGTTCCATAAGAGGTCCCTCCCAAAAATGAAAGATTAGTAATTACTCAAGCTCAATGAACTCCAAGACAATTTTTTTCTTGAGTGCTTCTTCTAAATGTTTCTTTTGTTTCTCTGTTTGATATGACTCAGCACTAGGATTTCTTTGATAAAATAATTTCAACCTAATTTCTTTGCGCTTAACTTTGATCTCAATATCTTCGATGACTTGGCGTTTTGTCGCATCTAAAGAATATGTGAATTTTAATAACGCTCCGATCAGTTTGATTTTCTTTCGTTCGTGTTTAGTGAGCCAACTCTTAAATGGCTTAACGAATTGATCGAATGTGACGCTATTTTTATATGATGCAATTAGCGCAACTTTTAATTTCTCATGATTTAAAAGCCCTTCAATTGTTTGATTGGCAAGCAAATAAAACGAATGCTGAGCACTTGATTCAGTATCGATAAAATGTCCTAAATTAAAGACATAGATCGCATGTGAAAGATAGATCCAATCAGCTTTTGTTAGTGACTTGACTTGATGTTTCACAAGTTTGTCATAAAACTTTCTCGTTAAATAATGGACATGAGAAATTTGATTCATATTAAGGTCGTATCGCATAACCAGTTCAGTTAGACTTTCCTCAAGCACACTTGGGAAGTAAGGTGTTTCCTGACTTTCTAGCAGCCAGCTGTAATTAATGCCATCTCTTAATCCTCTTTGACTTAAAATAAATTGATCAGCTTTGATCGTTTCGTATAATGTTTTAAATGTTTCTACTGCTGGAATAATAATATCTGCTCTATCTTTCGATAAACCTTCGAGCTTTTCTCGTTTGCTTAAAGGGGTTGAAACCAGATAATTAAGAATTCTGTTAATATCGGATAGGTTCATTTGATATTGGTGAAGCCCTGCCATTGGATACGATTTTTCATTTTGATCGATTTGGGCTAAGTTTCGGGCACTCCCACCAATTCCAATCAAAGGAACGTGTTGATTGATTAGCCATGGGAGTGTGTAAAACTGTTCTTTAACATAATTGTGAATGATTTGGACGTTTTCATTTTCAGTTAATTCTGTTTGGTAAAGAGCTTTTAGTGTCAGCGTTCCGAATGGGAAACTGTGTGAATGGATGATTTCACGTTCTTTAAAGTAAGTAACCTCGGTACTGCCTCCACCCATATCTACTGTGATTGCTTCGGTTATTGGTGTTGAATTGACTACGGCTAAATATCCGTAGTATGCCTCTTCGTTCTCTGAGAGAATGACCATGTCCCAGTCAAATTCATTTTTCACCTTTTTGATTAGATCGTCGCGGTTGTGTGCTTGTCTGATTGTTGCTGTTGCCATGCAGACGAATCGTTTATATGGATAAATCGCTAAAATTTCTGCGAAGTTTGCCAGTGTGTTTAATAAAACGTCAATCCCTTCTGCAGATAGGTTTTGTTTGTTGTCTAGGTAATTTGAGAGTCGGGAGACGGCTTTGACGTTTTCAACTTCGTAAAAGCGTCCTGATTTTTCTTTTGAGTAAATGACTAGTCGCATGGAGTTTGAGCCGATGTCGATTAATGCTGAATAGTCTTGGTTTGAATTGATCATTTTCATCACCTGCTTTAGTCTATTAATGTAGTTATACCACTATTTAGTTGATTTTAAGCTTAAAAAAGTGCTTATTTAGTTTGAATATTTCATTTGGTGAATTCTTTGTTCTTGATACGCTTCTGCTTCTTCATTAAGATCGGTTTTTTTCAATAAATCAATTAAGTTTTTAAATAGTGATTCATTTTTTGGCTGTAATTCTATTTCCCATTTCAAGCATTCGATTGCTCCAGCTAGGTAATTAAAGCTTTGATAAATATCGGCTAGCTTTTCTTGTTGATCAGGGTTATCTACAAGTTCTTTGATCTGTAATAATTGGTTTGTAAAAGAAAATTGATCACCGATTTTAGTAACCCAATCAATAATTTCATCGATTTGGTGGTCTTTTAATGCGGACTCAACAATTAATCTGCTGACTGTTTCTTTCTCTTCAAGTGAGAATGGTTGGATTCGTTCGATAAAACTTGCTTGGTATTTTTTAAAGATATCTAAGTGAGTTGCTTGATCAACCTGAGTCAATTGGTTGATAAATGCTATAGGCTTAACTTGGTGCGGGAATTTTTCGGCTAAAACAATTTCTAAGTATGCTTTAGGGTCTGCGTCTTGAAGGAGTGTGTCTGAAAATTCCTCGTTCATGATTAGACTTGGTTGTTGGCGTAATAATTCGAGTAGTGTCTCTGCTCGAATGCTGTCAGGGAATGGTGTTAATGTTGGTAAGAAGAGCTGCCAATAGTGGTCAGAAAAACCGTTGACTAATTGGCTTGTTGCTAAGATACTTCGTTCGAGATCGTAATTATCTGTTATGTAGATTGCTTCAAGCGTGTCAAGATTAAGTGGGTTGTATGAGTAATTTTCTGGTTCATCTAATTGATAGTCTTGAAACGTTAGTGAAGTTAACATATCATTGGCGAATTGATTTTCTGGTTGATAATTTTTCAGTGCAGAACCGACTTGAAAAGCGAGTTGTAGCTGGCCATTTCGTCGGTGCTGACGAAAACATTCGACAAATAAGTTTGTGATTATTTCTTGTTCGATCACTTGATCAAAATATGAAAGAATGATGATTTGTTCGAGTTGTTTTAGATTTTTTGACATTGTTTGAAGCATTCTTTTAGGTGGGACAAAGGAAAAAGTTTGCTCGTGTACGAGTGAATAAATTGCATGGTGAGGTGAGGTAATCTTGAAACCGTGTTTAATTGCTGCTGCAATAAATGAGTCTTGGTTTAAGTTGGAGATTTTTATTGTATTAATGTAACGTTTCTTATGAAAAATTAAAAAATAGGCTTGTCCCGAACGACCGTGGGCCTCAATTAATTGACAGTTTTGATACTGGATTAATCGCTTGACTGTTAAAGTGGCTTGTTTCTGTTGAATTTGAATTTTACATTTCATCTAAAACGCCTCCTATTGTTACGTCTATCATACCATAATATGAAAGAAACCGTCTTTAAGAAATCGTTAATTTTTAAAATTTTTAAGCAAAATACTTGAAAGTCAAAGAAGGTCAAAGTATAATGTAAATAAGAAAGGTCAAATATGGTCAAATTAATAAAGGAGGAATAAATATATGAAATGTCAAAAGTGTCAAACGCGTTCTGCATCAGTAAACTTAACTCTTCGTATGAATGACCACACGGAACAATTCCATGTGTGTCAATCTTGCTTCAATGAAATTAGACAAGACTCAATGAACCCTTCAAATTTTTATGGCAATAACGGTAGCCATCCGTTTAACGGTTTCGCTTCTGGCGCTCAACCTAGACGAGGTCAACAGGTCAAAACAGAATCTGGCCAAGGTGGCGATGGTCTATTAGATCAATTAGGTCGTAACGTCACAGACGCAGCAAGTGCTGGTTTAATTGATCCAGTGATTGGTCGGGATCTTGAAGTTAAGCGTGTGATTGAGACGTTAAATCGTCGCAATAAAAATAACCCGGTTTTAATTGGGGAGCCAGGTGTCGGTAAAACAGCTATTGCTGAAGGTTTAGCATTGAAGATCGTTGAAGGACAAGTACCAAATAAATTGAAGAACAAACAGTTATACTTGTTGGATGTCGCTTCACTCGTTGCCAATACAGGTATTCGAGGTCAGTTTGAAGAGCGAATGAATCAATTGATTAGTGAATTGAAAGAACGAAAAGATGTCATTTTATTTGTTGATGAAATCCACTTATTAGTAGGGGCTGGAACGGCTGAAGGTTCACAGATGGATGCCGGTAATATACTGAAGCCTGCTCTTGCTCGTGGTGAAATGCAATTAATCGGCGCAACAACTTTAAAAGAATATCGTCAAATTGAAAAAGATGCGGCTCTTGAGCGTCGTCTACAACCGATTATTGTTAAAGAGCCAACAATCGAAGAAGCTGTTCAAATCCTACAAGGTATTAAAGATCGGTATGAAAAATATCATTTCGTAAGCTACAGTGATGAAGTGATTGAGCAGTCTGTTCGTTTATCAAAACGTTATATTCAAGATCGTTTTTTACCAGATAAAGCAATTGATTTAATTGACCAAGCTGGTGCGCGTTTAAATCTATTACATGCAGAATCTGATAAATCTGCCATTGAAACGCGTCTAGAAGAAATTGCTGCTGAAAAAGCCGAAGCTGCTGAAAAGGAAGATTACGAAACAGCAGCACATCTACGTCATCAAGAGTTACAACTTGAGAAACAGTTGAAAGAATCTGGAGATATACCGGCAACACAGGTAACGATTGAAGATATTCAAGAAATTATTGAAGAAAGAACAGGAATTCCAGTTCAGAAAATGCAGGCAGATGAGCAGTCGAAAATGCGTGATTTAGCTGAGCAATTATCACTTAAGGTGATTGGTCAAGATCACGCTGTTGAAAAAGTAGCTAAAGCCATTCGGCGAAGTCGTGCTGGCCTGAAGGTCGCATCTCGTCCAATCGGATCATTCTTATTCGTTGGACCAACTGGTGTTGGAAAGACTGAACTTGCCAAAGTATTGGCCGAAGAATTATTCGGTACGAGAGATTCACTTGTTCGTTTAGATATGAGTGAGTATATGGAAAGACATTCTGTGTCAAAAATTATTGGTTCGCCTCCGGGCTATGTTGGCCATGAGGAAGCGGGACAATTAACAGAAAAAGTGCGTCGTAATCCATATAGTTTGATCTTATTAGATGAAATTGAAAAAGCACACCCAGATGTTCAGCACATGTTCTTGCAAATCATGGAGGACGGACATTTGACCGATTCACACGGTCGAACAGTCAGCTTTAAAGACACTGTTATTATTATGACAAGTAATGCGGGGTCAAGTTTTAAAGGTATTCAAGTTGGATTTAATAAAGACCAGAATGAAGCTGTTTCAACATTAGAAAACTTAAAAGATTACTTTAAACCAGAGTTTCTGAATCGTTTTGATTCGATTATTACCTTTATGGAGTTATCAACAGAGGCACTTGTTAAGATTGTTGATATTATGCTAGCTGAATTGACGACACATCTAAATGAGCAGGATTATCAACTGTCTATTTCAAATGAGGCAAGAGAATTTTTAGCGAAAAAGGGTTATAATCCAGAATTCGGAGCGCGTCCATTGCGTCGTGTGATCCAGGAAACGGTTGAAGATGGAATCACTGATTTGTTGTTAGATGAATCAGAAGTGAGTAAGATTGAAGTTGAATTAGTAGATGAAGAGATTGTTGTTAAAAAGGCTTAATCATAAGAAGGCATCGCTTAGCGGTGTCTTTTTTTTATGGATTAATTTAAGCCACAACGATTAGAGATTGCATTATAGTTTGAAGGAATTTTTTTAATGACCGCAACATTATAATTAATAGGTAATCGTAAAGTTTGAGTGATGTTCTTGGTCTTAAAGTCAATGATTAGCACCTGGGACTACAAAGAAATATTAATTTTAATTCTGAGTTTGAAGATCTATTTAGGTTTTGACTTAATCAACAAAAGAACCAAAAGTACCAAAAAAGAAAGGCCAGTATTTATTTGTAGTTTAGCTAATTTAAGTGGGTCTGTTGGCACGTTGAAAAAGGTTTGGTAGCCACAGAATAATATCATAACTAGAGTAATAATAATGACAATATTTTTTATTTTATTCACTCTAAATAACTCCTTTAGTCGAGATTTATCTTTATAACTACATTATATTAGATAACTAAAACTTAATCCATTAAATATCAAAATACCATTGACTTCAAAAAGTGATGCGCGAACATGGGGTTGAAGTAATCGAATTTGAGCTCACATCAAATTTGAAAAAATTATTAAATCAGCTGGATCATTTCGTTGTTGTACGATGTTAAACTACTGCGAAAAATAAACAACATTAAAAGCTATCAACGTCATAAATTGATAGCTTTTAATAATTGATTATAAAACTTTTTTCTTTCTAAAAATCATGAATGACCCGGTTAGTAGGATAATTGTTAGGAGAACTGTTATAGCAGCTGTTCCCCATAGATCCGCTGATATCGTACCAGTATAAAGTAAATCATTAATGTAGGTACTCAATTGATTTGGGAACCACGGTAACCAACGACTGACAATGCCGCTAACAACTGACATACTAATAAGTGTGCCAATCGTTATCCCAGCAACTGGTCCAGGGCCCTTGAAAACAGTACTGAAAAAAATCGTTAAAGAAATCGCAAACATGATCCACAATGAGTAAAATAAAATAAGATATATTAGTTTAGAGAGTTCAATCTCGCCGAACAACAAATTAACGTAATACCAATTGATTAACATACCAATTGTAAATGAAACGAAAAACAAACTGAACTTAGCAAACCATTTCGCTAAAATATAAGTGACATGATTAACTGGTTTAACTAAAATAAGTTCGGCAATCCCACTTTTTCGCTCACCTGCAATTGTCCCCATCGTAAGTAAAATAATAATTAAGATCCCAATTGAGCTGATTTGAACTAATGCCATCATCATCGCTTCTGTTGCTGGAATTTCAGGTATTTCAAATATCATTCCGTCGGGCATATCATCAACTAGATCCATCAATTTAGGTAAGAAGTGATAGGTAAGTGGATCCATAATTGTTAGTAAAATAAACACAATCGGTACCCAAACCCAACTAAAGTTTCTCCATGATTCAAGTGATTCTTTTCTGAAAACTGTTAAGAACTGACTCATTTGTTGACCACCTCCATGAACATGTCTTCTAGGGTTGCTCGTGAAACAGTGAAACTTGTCAGTTCCCAACCCATTGCTAGTGTTTTTGTTAAAATATTCTCTCTCGCTTGGGCAACATTATTGACTAAACATACTAAGCCATCTCGATCAGCATTAACTTCATCAACTCCAGGTAAGCTAGTTAATTGCGCGACCATTTCTTCACTGAACGATTTAAAGCTTAACTCAATTTTCTGTGTTTGATATTTTTCGCGTAGATCAGTCAATTGCCCTTGTTCTAGCAGTTTTCCTTCATGCATCAAAAGCAAACCGTCACTGATTTCTTCAGCATCATTTAAAATGTGTGTTGAAAATAGTATTGTCGTTTCTTTTTTTAATTCTTCTAATAGTGTTAGTACTTCACGTCGGCCAATTGGATCTAGAGCCGAGACTGGTTCATCAAGCATAATTAGCGAAGGTTTATGAATTAAAGCTTGTGCAATCCCTAAACGCTGACGCATTCCCCCTGAATACTTGCTGATCCGCTTGTCTTTCACATCGCTAATTCCAACTTGATTGAGAAGCTGATCAGCTCTTGCATTAGCTTCTGATTTAGTTAAATGTGCTAGCCTACCAACATAGACGAGAAACTCTTTACCCGTCATCCAACCATGAAAGACAGGATGTTGTGGCAGGTAGCCAATTTTCTCGCGAATATCATGACCATTTTCATATCCCTCAAATCGGATTGAACCGTTAGTCGGTGAAAGAAGACCGGCAATCATTCTTAAAGTGGTTGTTTTCCCAGCTCCATTTGCCCCTAGTAATGCGATGCATTGACCAGATTTTAATTGAAACGACACATCATCAACAGCAACTTGTTGGTTAAATTTCTTAGATAAATTTACAATCGATAACTCCATTTAATCAGTACTCCTTCCGAAAATAAAAAACATAACGGGTCCGATAATGTTTAGTAAAAGGATAATTAATAACCATACCCATTTTGGACCTCTCGTTTGATCTGTTTTAAACAAAGAAATAAGTGCGACAATCATTAAGATTAATTGAATGACAAAGACCGGCAATAGAATGGGTAATAGTTCGACAATCGTTTCCATGAAAACACCTCCATTTTATTTAATTCTTTGATAAACAATATAAGAATAGACAATCGGGATGATCGAACCGACAAATGTGATAACTAAAATGATAGGGAGCATCCA
>CAZONN010000046.1:0-10126 GCA_964581235.1 uncultured Amphibacillus sp. | reverse complement strand
TGAGTTACATGAATGAATCACATTTGTCTAGCTTATATTGACAAATCAAATAATTAAAAATATGTTTGCAACTGAATATATTTATCACAATATTAAATATGTTAAAACAGTTGGTTTGAGAATCCCATTGCTTTAGCTGTGGGAGTCTCAAAAAGGCTAACACTAGCTTTTAAATTATATTTATCTAAAAACTCCCCCTTAGTTTTTAAAAACTAAGGGGGAGTTTTATTAATTACTTCCGCCAGATTTGCGGACGATTGTTTTGCCAACTTAATTGAATCTCTGTACCGAAGAAAGAGGATAACGTTTCTTCCGATAATAACTCTTCCTTACTTCCCGATCGATACACTTTACCTTCTTTGAGCATAAGCACTTTATCAAATAGCGGAAGGATTTCATTAACATGATGCGTCACATATAAAATCGTCGGTGCATCTGGTCTTAAACTAATTCGCTCAACAGCATCAAGTAATTTTTCTGTCGCTAAAAAATCTAACCCGTTTGTCGGCTCATCTAAAATAAGTAACTTAGGCGCTCCCATTAATGCACGCGCAATCATCACCCGCTGTTTTTCACCTTGAGACAAAGTATAGTAAGCACGATTGGCATAATGAAAACACCCAAGATCTTTTAGTAACTGTTGAGCACGTGCTCGCATTTCGTCTGTCGGTGTCTCATATAACCCAATTGAAGCAAAACCTCCACTTAGAACAATTTGATAAGCACTATCCGAATCATAAAAACGTGATTTAATCGTTTGAGAAACTAAACCAATTTCTTGTCGCAAATCTTCTCCTAAAGGATCTTTGCCAAACTTTCTTCCTAATACTTCAATCGAACCCTTTGCTGGAAAATGGTACGCACTCAGCATATGTAATAAGGCTGTTTTTCCGGCACCATTTAGACCAAGTAAAACCCAATGCTCCCCAGCTTTAACCTGCCAATTTATTTGATCCAAAATCCATTTTCCTTGTCGAATTAAACCGATATCTGCTAAATTAATAATCATCTAATCTCCCCCACCATTCCAATAGATCTATTATCTCTTATTCATTAGAAAAGTTCGAGTATTTCAAAAGTCTAAGTAACTTTGAGTGTTTTCTTACAGAAATGAGAGAATCAAAAAAAGTGAGCAATACTGTTTTTATGCAGTTATCACTCACCTCTTTAATTATCCTTATCATTTTTTCAAAGGAACTACCCCAGTACAGCTCGGTCGCTATTCAATTGTTGACCACGAATACGCTGGAATTCATGTAATAACTTATCAATCGTGAGCCCCTTTTTTTCAGCACCCGAAATATCCAGAATAATTTGCCCTTTATCCATCATAATTAAACGATTACCTAGATCCAAGGCTTGCTGCATATTGTGCGTCACCATCAATGTTGTCAACTCTGTTTCTTTGACAATTTTTCGCGTTAAATTAGTAATCAACTCTGCTCGTGATGGATCAAGCGCTGCTGTATGTTCGTCTAACAATAAAATATCTGGATTGGTGAAGGTAGCCATTAGTAATGAGAGTGCTTGGCGCTCGCCCCCTGATAGGAGGCCAACCTTCATATTCAATCGATTTTCTAAACCTAAATTCAACGATTCTAAAGTTGATTGAAAAAATGATCGACGATTCTTATTAACACCCAGCCTTAGCGTGCGACTTCTTTGTCTTGAATAAGCAATCGCCAGATTTTCCTCAATCGTCATTGTTGGTGATGTGCCTGCCATCGGGTCCTGAAAAACACGACCAATAAATCGAGAGCGCTTATATTCTGGTAAAGCTGTCACGAGGTTATTGTTAATCGCTACATGACCGACATCAGGAAACAAGCTACCAGAGATCACATTCATAACCGTTGATTTTCCTGCACCGTTACTACCGACAACCGTAACAAAATCACCCTTATTTAAAGTTAAATTAATATCTTCAAGAACGGTTTTCTCGTCAGCTGTTGCTTCATTGAATGTTAATGAAATATTACTAAGCTCTAACATCTTTAAACGCCTCCTTTCAAGCGTTCTTCAAGTCGTAGGCGTTTAGATCTTTTGCGTCTTATTTCTTTTTGACTCGCTATTAATTTAGGGACAATTAAGGCAGCAATGACTAAAATAGACGTAATCAACTTCATGTCGCCCGTATCTAAAAATGGTGCTCTTAAAGCTAACGTCATGACAATTCGATAAATAATTGCCCCGCAAATAATTGCGAATGTTGTCCGGGTAATTGTTTTAGTTCCGATAACTGACTCACCAATAATAACTGATGCAAGACCAATAACGATCATTCCGATCCCCATGTTTAAGTCGGCAAAGCCAGCATACTGCGCATATAGCGCTCCTGAAACTGCAACTAATCCATTTGAGATACCTAAACCAAGAATCTTTAAATGATCCGTGTTGGCTGAAAAGCTTCGAATCATATTCTCATTATCACCGGTCGCTCTTAAAGCTAAGCCCAATTCTGTTTTCAAAAAGTAATCGAGAATTAGCTTGATCACAAACGTCAGAATCAACATGACAATTAAAATACCCCAAGTTCTTGGTACACGCTCTAAACCGATACCGGTTAACAAATTACTGATACCTTGATCAATGCCTAACTTCGACCAACCATCAACTAACTTAGTAAACAATGTTTGCTCATTTAATAGTGGAATATTCGATTGGCCCATAATTCGTAAATTAATTGAATAGAGACCCGTCATCATTAAAATACCTGATAGAAGTGGATTAATCTTTCCTTTCGTATTTAAAATACCAGTTAAGCCACCTGCAATAAAACCGGCCAATAAAGCTAAGAGTGTCGCTAAAATTGTTGACATCCCATTTGAAATTGACAGTGCAGCCACTGAAGCCCCTGTCACAAAACTACCATCGACAGTTAAGTCTGGAAAATCTAAGACGCGAAACGATAAGTACACACCAAGTGCCATGACTGCATAAATAACTCCTGATTCAACTGCATTAAAAATTGAAATAAACACAACTTTTTCTCCCCTTCTCTGCCATCACTATATCTGTTTAGACTATTCGCTGATCAATCAAGCTTAGGATGCTTGTTCAGATGATTTATTTGATCGTTCTCTTTATTCAACTGCTTCATCCCAGTCAGTATGCCACTCAACACCTTGTGCTTCTGCTGCTTCTCGATTGATAAACAACGCTATTTCAGGTGGATACTCGACATTAAGTTCTGATGGTGTTTTTTCTCCTGTTAAAATTTCAACCGCCATCTCACCTGAACGATAACCAATAGTGTAATAATCAATTCCAAATGTTGCAAAACCACCTCGTGCTAATGAATCTGGCTCACCAACGATTAACGGTAGCTTTTGTTCATTGGCTACAGCTACGACGGTTTCTAAGGCAGATACGACCGTATTATCAGTCACAATATAAATCAGATCAACTTCACCAATCAATGATGTAGTCGCTTGCTGCACATCTGCAGATGTTGCTACTGTTCGTTCAACAACACTTAAACTTGTTCCTGCAGCCGCTTCATTAACATGATCAATTTGAATCACTGAGTTTTGTTCACCTGCATTATAAATAACACCTACTCTAGATCCAGGGAAGTAGTTTTCAATAAAGTTAACCGTTTCAATGATTGCATCCGGGTGCATATCCATTACACCGGTAATATTACGATCCACTTGATCTAATGATTCGACAAGTCCCGCTTCGAGTGCGTCAGTTACAGAGGTAAAAACAATTGGGATCTCACGCGTTGCTTGGAGTGCTGATTGAGCACTAGGCGTCGCGTTGGCAAAAATTAAATCCACATTGTCTGCTACGAAGTTTTGTGCAATTGTAGATGTATTACTTTGGTCACCTTGCGCGTTATTTACATCATATTTGACCTCTAGCCCGGCTTCTTCAATCGCTGCTTGAAATCCTTCATAAGCCGCATCTAACGATGGGTGTTCAATAAATTGGGTTACACCAATTTGGTAAACTTTATCACTTGAATCACTCGTTCCACAAGCAGCTAAAATAATTAATGATAATAAACAAAAAATAATTACTTCAAATCGATGCTTTTTCATGTTTATACTCTCCCTTTATGAGTTTCTATTCATAATTTTCTGAATTTAATGAGAGTTATTATACCACATTTCCGCACACTACTGGACCGTTTTATTAAGAATCTTATTAAATTTTTGTTAATTCATTCAATATCATTTTCATTATGCTATTTATGAAATTAATTAAATTCAATAAAAAACCACTATTACAACCGCTGGACCGTAAGAGTGGTTTGACTCTGTTAGATTACTTCAATTCGTTTTGTTTGTTGGAGTTCAGTTACTGTTGCAGTTCCTAAACCAAACATAGCCATTTTTAGCTCTAATTCGCGAGTTGCCATCATCTGACTAACTGCCTCAGCAGATTTAGTCGCATCTTTTAATAAGGAGCGGGCAAAACCAACGTAATCTGCACCTAAAGCAACTACTTTTGCTGCATCAACACCCGTCTTCATACCACCACTTGCGAATACAGCAGTATTTTTGACCGTGTCTTTCACTGTTATTAAGCTTTCAACTGTAGAAATACCCCAATCTACAAATGCTTCAGCGGCTTCTTTTCTGATTGGGTCGTTTGATCGTAATTTCTCAACTTGACTCCACGACGTCCCACCAGCACCTGCAACATCAATGAATTGAATCCCGACATCAACTAATTGTCGGGCTGACTGACCATCAATCCCCCAACCTACTTCTTTCACACCGACTGGAACATCTAACGCCTTCACAAGTCGTTCAATTTTAGGTAACAAATTTTCAAAATTAGTATCACCATTTGTTTGAATCACTTCTTGGATTGTATTCAAATGGAGCACGAGCGCATTTGCTTCTGTTCGATCAATAATCTGTCGGCATTTCTCATCCGTAAAGCCATAATTTAATTGTACCGCTCCCAAGTTAGCGATAATTGGAATTGTTGGCGCAAGGTCACGAACTTGAAATGATTCACTAAATGCATCATTTTCAATTAGCGCACGTGTTGAACCTAAAGCAAACACCCACCCTCTCTCCTCTGCAGCTGTCGCTAAGTTGCGATTAATTGTCGTCGCTTCCTCGGATCCACCCGTCATCGAACTAATTAAAAATGGCGTTTTAGTCTCTTGATTAAAAAAGTTTGTTTTTAATGAGATTTTATTAAAATCAATTTCAGGTAATGCATTATGAATCAATCGAACCGATTCCGTTCCGGACGTAATGCCTTCACCTGTTACTTGATCCGTTAAACATAAGGTAATGTGTTCTGCTTTGCGTTGATTAATTTGATTTGCCATATTGTTAACCCCTTATTTTTTATTATTAACAGCCGATTATCAGTTTCGCTACTTATAACTGTATCATATCTCATACGGTTAGTAATAGTTTTCAACCTAGAATTATTCGTCAACATTGTAATATGCTAAAATATAAATATCAAAATTATTGGAGCTGACTGTAATGAAAGATCAACTGATAAAACGATTCACATCATATGTAAAAATTGATACACAAGCAAATGAGGATAACGATTCATGTCCCTCAAGTGATGGACAATGGATACTAGCAAAGCAATTGGTAGAAGAACTAAAGGAAATTGGTATGGAAGACGTTACAATTGATGATAACTGTTATGTGATGGCAACACTACCTGCCAATACAGATAAAGAAGTCGAAACAATTGGTTTCTTAGCACACCTTGATACGGCTACTGATTTGACTGGGAAAAATGTTAAGCCACAAGTCATCGAAAAATACGATGGTAAAGATATCACCCTAAACGAAGAACTAGCTATCGTACTGACTCCTACTGACTATCCGAACCTAAATAATTATCAGGGACAAACGCTAATCACAACTGACGGAACGACCTTACTTGGCGCTGACAATAAAGCAGGTATTGCTGAGATCATGATAGCAATGGATTACTTAATTAAACATCCAGAGATCAAACACGGAAAAATTCGAGTTGCATTCACACCAGATGAAGAAATCGGTCGTGGACCACATAAGTTCGATGTTGACGCTTTTAATGCAGACTATGCTTACACTGTTGATGGTGGACCATTAGGTGAACTGCAATATGAGAGCTTTAACGCAGCTGCAGCAAAGATTACGATTAACGGGAATAATGTTCATCCAGGAACAGCAAAAAATAAAATGGTCAATTCAATCAAATTAGCAATGGCCTTCCATCACCGTTTACCAGCAGATCAAGCACCTGAATTTACTGAAGGATATGAAGGCTTTTATCATTTGCTATCCTTAACTGGAGATACCGAGTCTTCTCAACTTTATTATATTATTCGGGACCATGATCGAGAAGCTTTTGAGCAGAAAAAACAGACGATCAATCAGCTAGTTGATGAGTTCAAACAAAAATACGGTGACAGAGCAATTCATCTAGAGCTGGCAGATCAATATTATAATATGCGTGATAAAATTGAACCTGTCCGTCACATTGTTGATATTGCTGCCGATGCGATGAAAGCATTAGAGATTGAGCCTGTGATTGAACCGATTCGTGGTGGGACAGATGGCTCCCAGCTATCTTATATGGGCTTACCAACGCCTAACTTATTTACTGGCGGGGAAAATTTTCACGGAAAGTTTGAATTTGTTTCTGTTGATCATATGGTCAAAGCGGTTGAAACGATTGTGAAGATTAGTTCATTGTATGAAGAGCGAGCGAAGTAATTTTTTTGAAAAACAGTCTAGTCAGCAGATGTTTAGACTGTTTTTGTTATTCACGAGTTATCCACTGTTTGGCCACGATTGATTATTTACTAGATCGATAAAATTTTAACTACTTTTTTCATAAATTTGTGTGATAAAAGCTCAACTATGTTACAGTAAAATCAATTACTAAAATAGATGGTGATCACAATGAAGAATCGATTACTTTTAATAACTCTACTTTTTATCACTATTTTTGGATTGTTATATTTTGATGCAGAAGGTAATCAACCTCTTGCTAGTCAATCAATCAACAATTCACAGAGGATGGTCGAACATCGTATTTTTTCCGATCATTTAGTTAAACGATTTTGGAAACTGACAGATATTGAACTTGAAGCAAGCTCTGTTATCCTAATCGATGCAGAAACTGGACATGTGATTTATCAAGATAATAGCGAGATTTCCTTACCAACTGCTAGCATGGCAAAAATGATGTCTGAACTCGTTGTGTTAGAAGCAATTGAGGCTAGTCAGCTAAATTGGGATTCTCCTGTATCAATTAGCGATTATGCTTATTACATCTCACACCATCCGGGCTACGCGTCCGTAGATCTTGATCAAGACAAAACATATTCAGTCAAAGAACTTTTTAATGCGATGGCAATTCACTCCGCTAATGGTGCAACAATTGCGCTTGCTGAAGCAGTGAGTGGTAGTGAAACTTTATTCGTTCAACAAATGAACCGTCGAGCAGAGGAGTTGGGATTAAGTGCCTCTAAATTTGTCAACAGTACGGGACTAAATAACGAGCATTTGGGTCAGTTCTTCTCAGTTGGATCGATAGACGATACAAATCATATGTCAGCTAAAGACCTCGCAACGCTCGCTAGACATTTGATCAATCATCATCCAGCTCTCTTAGAGATAACAAGTCAGCCAGAGTATTTAGCGAATGAAAAAGAATATATGAATACAAATTTAATGCTTTCAGACTATATTCCATATCAAGGGGTTGATGGTCTAAAAACAGGGTACACAGATTTAGCTGGTTATGGATTTACCGGAACAGTTGAGCAAAATGGGGTTCGATTTATTTCTGTCGTGATGGGAACTGACTCTTTCATGCAGCGCTTTATCGAAACAGAGAAATTGTATCAACATGCTTATGAACAGCTAGACAATTTAATACAAACTTTTAATCATCAGTACTGATGATTTTAAAACCCTGTCTATCAATTCATATCTGATAGACAGGGTTTATTTTTTCCTTCAAGCAAACTTGCTGTGATTATTTATCAACATACTTATCCACGAATCCGAGCTATATTTAGCAGTTATCCACCGATTTATCCACAGTATCAACAGGTGTTTCCCCTTAAGTTATCCACACTGAAGTCATGGTGCAAACAAATCATTGAATAAGTTATGTTGTTTCAATTAACAAGAGTTCCTCAATAATTGGTAATCTTTTTTTAATCTCCACTAATAACGAGTCATCGACAAAATGATCGACTTCTTTAATTCCATAAAAAATTTACTTCGTCCGCTCCATTAAATTTAAACCAATCCCCATAAACAAAACACCCATTAATAACAAAATTGAAATCGGCTGAAGCAGATCACCCAACCCCGCACGATATAGCATCGCATCTTTTAATGCTTTCGCACCATAATACACAGGAGTTAATTTCCCCAAAGCACTTAAGAAATTATTCGACACGAGTTCAATCGGCCAAAATGCACCCCCAAGCATTGCAAACGCGGTTGATACAATCGGAATAATCGACTGTAACTGTTGAGGAGAACTGACTAAACTGATCAACAACATCCCAAGTGCAACTGAAGCAAACACAAACGCCATGACCGTGACTATAATCGATAAGTATTGATCTCCAATGTTATAATTTAGCAATCGATCAAAAACAATAAAACAAATACCAATTTGAAGAACACCTAATGAAAAATAATGCAATAATTGCCCAAGATAAATGCTGCCTTTCTTTAGTGGTGAAATGATTAATCGATCCCATGTCCCAGTTCGCTTTTCAACCGCCATATTCATCATCCCAAATAGAATTGTATAAAGCGCAAAATATAAAGTCATCCCTGAAACAACATGGGCACCTCCCTCATCACCACTTGAAATAGAATTCGCTAGACTTTCTGTTTCAATCGTTAGATAGTCTCTTACCTCAATTGATCGATCTGGAAACTGCTCAGCAATTTCATTGATTCTTAGCTCTGTTCGATAAACTTGCTCAACATGTTGGTTCACAGCATTAATAAAAAATGAATCCTGACCAACGATATATTGATAATCCTCGGCGTTTAATTCAAGCGCAAAGCTAATTTGACTCATTTTCAAGTAATTCTCGATTGTCTTCCGATCACTCGCTTTAAACTCAAAACCATTGACATCATTTAAATCATCTAACCATTCATCTAACTCCGATTCGGTTAATTGATCGCTAAACGTTTGGACTGTGATCGTTTGTTCACCTTGTGTACCTCCAATGAAAAGGACAAATAAAATGGTCATTGCAATAAAAGACAAAACAAGAACTGGTTCTCTTTTTAATCGTAACCATTGTAAATTAAAGACAGACCACATTACATTAACCTCCTCTTTGGAAAAATGACAACAGCCAAACTAGTCAATACAGCAGCCATTATAAGTACGCGATAAATCATTGGTAAAAAATCATTTAAGCCAAAACCTTGGATTAATTGGAGATAAGCTGTCATCATCGCGCCATTCGGTGTCCAATTCCCAATCTCTCTCATCAAGGGTGAAAATTGTTCAACCGGCGACAAACTCCCGCCCAGAAAAGCAAAGATAACAACAACTCCACCTGAGAAGAATCCTGAAATTGCGTCATTATTAAACTGAATTGCAATAGCAGTCATAAATGCTGCTAATGAACCAATCACGAGTGCAAAAACAATAGAAATTAAAGCAAGTGTTAACCAAAATTCAATGCCCGCATTCGAAAACGATTGAAATAGAAGTGCAGACACAGTAAATAAAATTGTTAATTGAATAAGAGTTAAGACAATCGCTGATATAACTTTACTCAACAAAAAACGCAACGGGCGCTCGCCAGATATCATTAACCTGGCAAAAACATGACTATTTTTTTCTTTAAATGCATTGCTTGACACAGTTGATGCTGCATAAAGAGCAAACATCACAGCCATTCCAACCGTATAATATTGGAATGCAGAAATGGGCTTTTCAGCTGAAAAATGACTGACTCTTCCAAAGTTTTCTTCTGATATTGATGTTTCTATTGCTTTTCCATCTGATGCAAAAGCCATCGACAACTCTAAATTATATTGTTCAGAGAAACCCGAAATAATACCCTCTATAATTGTTGCTTGAATTTGTTCGTGATCCTGAACAAGGAGTTCAATGCTCGCATCTGTTTCTTTCTCTAAATAAAAGGCTA
>CAZONN010000045.1:8787-10493 GCA_964581235.1 uncultured Amphibacillus sp. | reverse complement strand
TTCAGTCATTTCTATTTTTTTAACCAAAACTTCTTGTTCAGCAAAATAAAAATAATAAATACCGATGATTAATGTTGCTGTAAGTAGACCAAGAGCATAAGTTCTTAAGAAATGTTTCATTAAAATCCCTCATATTCTAATTTGTCAATTGTTTGATTAGTGATTCGATATCATACTCACTTATCTTAGTTGCTTGACTAATTTGTTGAACATTGTAACCTTGTTGATAGAGTGTCTCTACTTGTTTTTCTAACGAAGACTTTGCTCCTGTTTGATTGGTAAAATCAAATTGACTAGGAAGCAATTCTTCTTCAAGTACTTTAATTTTCTTTTTCATTTGATAAGAGTCTTGTAAGTTAGATAAAGATAACTGTTCAACTTGGTTTTCTATGTCTTTAAATCGATCATTTGTAAAAAATGAAATTATAAACAAAGTAATAGCGATGATAATTAAGCTAAAAAAAAGGTGCAACATTTCAAATCCCCCATTTCTTCTCACCTTATATTTATATCATACTTTGTCGATTTGGAAAATGGTTTAGCGAAATTTGTCGTCTGCATATATTCAGTTTAATGAATTTTTTGTTGATTAATTGAATTAATACTTGTCAATTGATTATATTTTTGATACTATTATTAGGTCTGAACAGGACTTTTATTTATCGATAGTTGAAAAGTTTGGAGGGATAAACATGAGAGAGAATATTACATTAGCTTGTACTGAAACGGGAGACCGAAACTATATTACGACAAAAAACAAACGTAATAATCCAGATCGTATTGAATTTATGAAGTATAGCCCACGCTTGAAGAAACACACACTTCACAGAGAAACTAAATAATTTTTGTTTTATACGACACAAATAACTTAACTCTTATCTGAAGTGATAAGAGTTTTTTGTTTTGGAAATGGGAGCGATTTAATTGATTCAATCAAAAAAACGATTCAGAGAAGATTTTCTAGCAAAATTGCATGATCTATCTAGCGATCAACGTGCTGTGATAAATGCCGATTTACAAACACAATTATTTAAGCAACCAGCATGGGAAAATGCCAACACAATTGGTGTTACGATCAGCTTGAAACATGAGTGGGATACATGGCCAATTATTGAAAAAGCCTGGCAGCAAAATAAAAAAGTCGTCGTACCGAAATGCAACCCAGTAGATAAGTCAATGACTTTCTATCAAATTGAAGAGAAAGCTGATCTTGAAATTCAATTTTATCATCTAATGGAACCAATTGAAGCGAGAACAAGCAAGGTGAATAAACAAGCGATTGATTTATTAATTGTCCCCGGTATCGTTTTTGATGATAATAATTACCGAATTGGACATGGCGGTGGCTATTATGATCGCTTTCTAGTTGATTTTAATCAGCATACAGTTAGTCTAGCATGGCAAGGCCAGATGATTGATGAAATAATGACCGATTCATTTGACCAGCCTGTAAAGGGGCTAATCATCGCAAAAATGTAGCTTGGAATCAATTGATACTTAATTTTTGCTTGAGTTGCTCATGATTTCCTTGATGATCCGTATATAAGACGAGTATCTGCTTGGCTCTACTTAGTTTGGACACTGACCAACTGTCCATTTTGAAAGAGTAGTCCAACATCATGATCAAGATAAGACTCTGCTTCGTGGGTTGATTGAATCTGCCAACAAATAATAGACTTCTGATCGTCTCTTTGTTTTTGGGAAAT
>CAZONN010000045.1:0-8687 GCA_964581235.1 uncultured Amphibacillus sp. | reverse complement strand
TTGGGAAATAATTCAATGTTGTCATCGTTAAATTGTTTAATTGGTAAATAATCAGGACTATTAATAATGTGGATACGAATATAATGGTAAATTTACGCATAGAAATCACCTCAGTTTTACAATTTAGTGTAAGCTTGTATTTTTATGTTCTAAGTTATTACTATGAATATAGGAAGAGAATTGGTATAATGTTGAATGATTCTAGTTAAAAAAACTTATCGGCAAGACTAAGCAGATTAATTATTTATTTTGCTATAGTAATACAGTAGAAAATATAATCACATGTATTTATGGTATAATTATATAGATAATCTGCAAAAAAACTGGTACGCAATTAGACCTTTTGTACGATTACATAGATAATTTAACTGTAATGAAAGGGGAATTCTAAATGAAAAAGTATTTACTAGGTGTTGATATTGGTGGTACGACAATAAAAATGGGTATCATCACTGAACAGGGCGAAATTTTTAATAAATGGGAAATTAAAACAAAAACTGGAAAAGAAGCAGATCAAATACCAACTGATATTTGGCAATCAATTAGCCAAAAATTAGCGGAACATGAGATTGAGCATAAACAATTAATTGGTATTGGTGCGGGTGCACCAGGTTTCATTATTTCCAAAACAGGGGAAATAGCAGAAGCAGTTAACTTAGGGTGGAAAAACTTTCCTTTAGGTGACTTGTTACATCAATTATCTGGTTTACCCGTCTATGTCGAAAATGATGCAAATATTGCTGCACTTGGAGAGAATTGGTTAGGTTCAGGCAAACTAGTTAATTATTTAGTTATGATTACGTTAGGTACCGGCGTTGGTGGTGGTATTATCGTTGATGGAAAAATTGTCAGTGGTGTAAATGGCACAGCCGGTGAAATCGGGCATCTCACAATGGATTTAAATGGTCACCCGTGTAATTGTGGCAGAATAGGTTGCTTAGAAACAATCGCTTCCGCAACAGGTATCGCTCGAATTGCAGAAGAAAAAATCAAAAATTTTGCTGATTCGATTTTGGTCTCAACTTTTAATGAAAATAATAAAATAACGGCAAAAGATGTGTTTGATGCATATAAGTTGAATGATGTCTGTGCGATTGAGGTAGTTGAACAAATTACGGATCAACTAGGTTTAGCGATTGCTAATATTGCCACCATAATTAATCCTGAGAAAATACTTATTGGTGGTGGAGTTTCAAAAGCTGGAAATGCACTTTTAAATCCATTAAAGAAAGCTTATCAAAAATATGCATTACCACGTTCGGAAGCAGGAAGCACGTTCGAGCTCGCACGTCTTGGTAATGATGCAGGTATAGTGGGCGGAGCATATTTAGTTAAACAAAACCAAGGATAAGAAAAAGTAAATACTAAAGTATGTAACTTTTTATGATTCTATCACGTCTGTTAGTGTAGTGAGATAAATAGAAAATAAGAGACGTGTTTTAGCTCAAGGGGGTTTTATACGGTGTTAAATAAAAAATATAAAATGGATTTATACGTTTTAGCGACTATCCTTTTTGGCGCAAAAACGTACCTAGTTTACCGTTTCTATTTTAACCTAAACTTAGAAAATATGATGCAAGAGTTTATTTTGTTTATCAATCCTTTTGTGACTGCTTTTCTCGTATTCGGACTAAGCATATGGTTAAAAGAATCAAAACAGTTAAAGTATATTCGGTTTGTCAGTTTAATAGGAACACTTATTTTGTATTTTAATCTCTTATTCTATCGAAATTTTGGTGATTTCCTAACACTACCTGTTCTTTTCCAAGGAAGTAATGCTAGCGATCTTGGGGGAAGCATCTTTGTCTCATTAAGAGCTCAAGACATATTTATTTTTATTGATCTGGCTTTGATTTGGCGATGGACTAAAAAAGATCGGACAAATTTTGAGGTATCTTTAGCAAGTAAAACGAAGAAACTTGTGTTTGGTTTATCAATTTTGTTAATACTAGGTAATTATATCTTAGCTGAAATTGAGCGTCCGCAATTATTACAACGTGGCTTTGATCGAGAATATTTAGTTAAAAATATTGGTCTGTTCAACTTCCATATCTATGACGTTGTACAGCAATCCCACTCTCAAGCTCAACGCGTTTTTGCAGATGGTAACGAACTATCTGAAATTGTTAATTATGTAAGAGAAAATACAACAGATCGCGAAGAAACAGATTACTACGGCATCGCTGAAGGTAAAAACGTGATCTTTATTACATTAGAATCATTGCAATCTTTTGTCATTAACAATACAGTCTACGGAGAAGAAGTGACGCCATTTTTAAATCAATTAATTGATGAAAGTTTATATTTCGAAAACTTCTATCATCAAACTGAGCAAGGTAAAACATCAGATTCAGAGTTTATTATCGAGAACTCACTGTATCCATTACCTAGTGGAGCTGCATACTTCACGCACAGTGGTAATACGTTGATATCAACACCACAAATCTTAGCGGGTGAAGGTTATACATCAGCGGTATTCCATGCTAACAAATCAAGTTTTTGGAATCGTAATAAAATGTATGAAAATATTGGTATTGATCACTTTTATGATGTTGAGGCATATGAAGTTAACGATTTAAATAGTGTTGGTTGGGGCTTAAAAGATAAAGAATTCTTTGAGCAATCAATGAAGTATTTAACGAATTTACCTGAACCTTACTACTCACGGTTCATAACTTTAACCAATCACCATCCATTTGAATTAGACGAAGAAGATGCAACGATTGATCAATATGATTCAAACTCTCGAACGTTAAATCGTTATTTTCAAACTGTCCGTTATTTAGATGAATCAATTGAAGAATTCTTCGATTTACTGAAGGAATCTGGGGTCTATGAAGACTCAATCATTATTTTAATGAGTGATCATTATGGCATTAGTGATTTCCATAATCGAGCGATGGCGACTTATTTGGATAAAGAAGAAATCACACCTTATGATCATGTTCAATTGCAACGTGTGCCACTATTTATTCATATTCCAGGGTACGAAGGACGAGTCGTTTCTGACATAGCTGGTCAAATTGATATTAAACCAACTTTGTTGTATCTTTTAGGTGTTGATGACTCAAATGATATTAGTTTTGGCACGAGTATTCTAGCACCTAATCGGAAAGATTATATCGCTTTAAGAGATGGTAGCTTTATTACAGATGAGCTTATTTTCACGAAAGATGTTTACTATGATCGTGAAACTGGTGAGGAAATGCTTAATCTGAATGAAATAGTAGACGATTATTTTGATAAATCTGAACCGAATGAGTATTCTCATATAAATGAGCAAGTCGAACAAGAATTATCTTATTCAGACCAAATCATCTATGGCGATCTATTCCGCTTTTACAACTTTTCAAACGAATAAAAAAAGCTCCTTACAAAAGTAAGGAGCTTTAACTATAGGGGGATAATATTTTGAGATTTCATAAATTGAGTCTTGGACAACTAGGAACAAACTGCTACATAGTTGCTAAAGAAAATGAAGCGTTAATTATTGATCCTGGTGCAGAAGCAAATCGAGTGATTGATTATTTGAAGCAAAATGAATTAAATCCGATCGTAATTTTATTGACTCATGGTCATTTTGATCATATAGGTGCAGTTGATGTTTTAAGAGATCACTACAAGATTCCAGTTTTAATTCATCCAACTGAAAAGGAATGGTTAATGAATCCTGAATTAAATAGTTCAAGCGGCTTTCCTTTAGGAGAAGTCATTATGAAGCAACCAGATGAGTTAATTGAACTTGGAGAAGCTGAGTACGGTCAATTTAAGTTTGAAATTATTCATACACCGGGGCACTCACCAGGTGGGGTGAGCTTTATTTTTGAACATGAAGAAACGATTATTTCTGGGGATTGTCTATTTAATGGTGGAATTGGTAGATCCGATTTAGTTGGCGGTGATCAAGCAGTCTTGATCTCTTCGATCCGTCAGCTTTATAAACTCCCAGACCACTACAGAGTCTTACCTGGACACGGACCTGATACGACAATAGGTTCTGAGAAAAAACATAACCCCTTCGTTAGAGGATAAAAACAAAAGAGTTGCATTGATTGCAACTCTTTATTCGTCTATAGCTATTTTAAGGGGATAACTTTTCTTTTTTTGATATGGTGGTTCTCTAAAGGCAGTGATGGTCATCTCGATGTAATCTGGTTCAATTTGTTTGAATCTTACAGAGGCATTGCCATTAGGAAAGGTAAAGTTTAGTGCTTCAGCTATGTTGATTTCTTCCCACTCATTGATGATAGATTGATAAGTTTGTTGATGAATCATATTTAATTGTAACTGTTCGATTTCTAAAGTTGCTATCGACTGTTCATTTACTAAATGATTAATAATCGCTGTTGTAAATAATAAAAGAATTGTTGCGAGGTAAAACAGATAAATAAACATACTACCTGATTGATTATTGTGTAAATAATGTAACAACCTTTTCATATTTCATCCCCGAATTCATAGTTAACTTGATTAAGAGATAACGATCAGTATAGTCAATATTAAATTGCTCCACATCACGAAGTAAAATCTCATGACCTGTTCGATTAACTTGACGACGGATTGTGTCGTTATATCTTGAAATTATGACTTGATCAATCGTATTCGTTGCTAAAATTAGTTGATAATTATTTTGTTCAGCTAACTGATGTTGTTGCACTTCATCAGTCGCAGTATGAAAGAATTGTTGGACCGCATAACGTTCAGTATCAGGATGAAACACTAGATTTGACCAAACTGTCGGTGTAACGAGTAAGATAAAAATTAAAATCGATAGTGCCAGAAGTATTTCTACTAGTGTAAATCCTCGCTCAGTTTTGATTCTTAAAATAGACGTAAACCTGTTCAGATTGGTCTTTTGCATTTTGCCATACCCCTTGTCCAACAATTAAATCATCTTGATCATAAAATTTTAGCGTGATAACTACGTTGTCAATTTCTGCTACGTGTGTCATCGGTAAAGTGTTATGATCGATTAATTGAATTTCATTGTAAAGATAATGCTGTATATCTGTTCGATTTCCAATAATTCTCTGTTCCAATTTGACTTGATTAATAATCGGTAGACAAACACCGACCATCATTGCTGTTAATGCTAAACAAACGATCATTTCAACTAAAATAAAGCCTCTTTCATTTGTTTTTATTATAGTAGCACCTGCCTTTACCAAAGGGAAAATAAATAAAATATGTTGACTCATTCGTCTCGAGTTTAAGCGAGCCAGGTTTCCGTAATTGCCCGGCATGAGTAAATGTAACTGGATTTAAAGTATAAGTTTGGAGTTTCCAACCACTTGGTAGTTCTCTCCGTTTGATTGGTGATGCCAATGTACCTTCCCGGATTTCATATTTATTGTGTTCAGGATAAAACTGTAATGAGTAGTTGTTTGATGTACTCATTGATAACTTTTGCAAATAAAGTAAATCTAATTCAAACTGTTGATACCATAGTTCAAATTCTTGTTTATCCGTTTGATTATTAGCACTATAAAGACTGATAAACCAGATTAACTGAACTGCAGCGAGAACAATTAACAACTCAAGCAAGCTAAAGCCAGCTTGGTTAGTTTTCATTGTTAATCTTGTCAATGAACACAATTTTATCGGAATCTCCATCAACAAATGTTAAGATTCGCTGACCATTAGATAGTTCAGCTGAAGAAAGGTATTTTCCATCGACGAGTTGCTGAATTGAAGTTGGTTTACGACCATGGTCAATATAATAGGCTTGTGTTTGATTTTCAGCCATTTTGATCATTGTTTCTTCACTGTTCTGCTGGATTTTCTCATTTTGTGTCGCCAAATTAGGAACGACTAAAATTAATAGTAGTGTGATTACGGCTAAGACAATTAACATTTCAATCAATGTAAATCCTTTTTCTTCTTTTAACATAAAATCAGCTCCTATATTGTTTGAATGAGTTGCAACATTGGTAAAAGGATTGATAAATAAATCAGCACAACACTGATACCAATGATTAGTAAAATAGTTGGTTGAATAAATTTAATTAATTTTAAAATCATCGCTTGAGTTTGTTCAAGTGATAGGGTTGCATACGTTTCTAAATCACGTTTCATCATGATATGATTGGCTTTATTGTCAAAAATGAAGATTAAATTTTGTTCGAAATAATTTCTATTTCTGATCGCCTGCGGAAGACTCTCACCTTGGTTCAGGTCATCTAGAAGTTGGGAGCAGTAATAGCTAAGAAAACTATCGTCGTTATGCTGGCTAATGAGTGTTAAACAGCTTTTAAATGATAAATTGGCTTCTAATAATGAGCTTAAATGGATTGCGAACGTTAGACTAGAATACTTGCGAGCGAATTTTGCAGTGAGACTAAAAAAGTTAATGACATTCACCTTGTGGCGTATGCTTACTTTATGTTTGATAAAAATTATGAAAAGACCAACCACAAAAGTTGTAATTAAAGCAAAGTATAGTAATGAAAAAATTAAACTGACAGATTGCATTGAGAAAAACAAAAATAAAGAAGGTTCAGAATGGGTTGTATAAAGTTGTAGAAAAGCAGGGTAGACATAAAGATCAATAAAGAATAACACGATGAAAAAGCTTGTTAGTAACACAATCGGATAGCGAATGGCTTGTTTAAACTTACTGAGTAATTGGATCTGTTGTTTAATTAAGAGGACACTTCGTTTAATCGCATCAATTAAATTGCCATGTTGTAAAGCAAAGTAAATGAATGAAATGATTTGTTGATCGAATTGTAACTCAGTTAATATTTGATCAAATTTTTCTCCTTTCTTAAGACCTTCTGTCAGTCGATCAATCGTTTGATTCCAATTGTGATGCCATTTTAAAACTTGTAAGGCGTCCAAAATAGAGTAATCTTGTTCAAGCAATTGTGCTAGCTTTTCTAATAATAATGTTTGTTCATGAATCGAGAGCTTCTGATTTTTCTTCGTTGAGAATCTTGTTAGACGAGTAACCATATGCGACTGCCTTTCTTTTTAATTGATCAAAAGTCGGGTAATTTAATTTTGTTTTGTCGAAATCCTTTAGATAACTAGTGATTAAAGAACTATTTAATAACTCTAGGATCGCAGCCCGACCTTTAATCGTTTGATCTTCAATTACAGGAATCAATTTGAGTGAGGCGATTGCGAGTAGGTTTTGTTCAATATCAACTGGCTTGATCCCCATTTCAATTAAACGATGAAGCGTACCCAGTGCATTTTTAGCATGCAGGGTTGTTAAAACAAGATGACCAGTATAGGCGGCATGGAAAACAAATCTAGCCGTATCATGATCACGAATTTCACCTACCATTAGAACATCGGGATCGTGTCTTAGTGCCGATTTTAAGCCAGCCTGATAAGTAATACCGCTATTTTCGTTCACTTGTACTTGATGGATGTTGAGCAATTCTTTTTCAATTGGATCTTCCAGGGTAATAATTTGATAAGATTGGTCTGTTAATAAATCTTCTAACAACGCATAGAGAAGTGTCGTCTTTCCCGATCCAGTCGGGCCGGTTAATAAAATGACTCCATTTCTTTTGGCAATTGATTGTTTGAGTTGTGTCACTTGATCAGGAAATAGTAGTAGCTCCATTAATTTTTGTGAATTTTGCTTGGGAAGAATCCGAATAGCGAGACTTTCGCTTTGTTTCGTTGGTAGTGTTGATAAGCGGAGATTGAATGTATTTGCTTTGATTTGCAGACTAATCGATCCATCTTGTGGTTTTCTAATCTCACCAATATCCATTCCTGCTGAAAACTTTAAATAATTGATCACAGCTGTATAGTGATTGATGGATAACTTTTGATGAAGATGACGAGAACCATAGATTCTGAGATAAACACTTGTTAGCGTTGAACTCGGGTAAAAATGAATATCGGTTGCTTCTTTAGATATCGCCACTTGCAATAGTTTTTCTACGTACGATATAGCTGAAAAGATGGCGTTCACCTCACTCTCACATGTAATATAACGTGACTTTATATTAGTTTCAAGTGTTGTTATAATCTTAATAGATGCAAAACAGAAGATGATTTTATCCTGAAAAACTGTTTTGTAGAGATTTTTATCGCTTTCTCGCTATAATAAGTGCAAGAAAAAATATTTTTAGTTAAGGGGAATATGAATGAAAAGTATTTATTTAGTTGGTTTTATGGGGAGTGGCAAGTCGACTATCGGTAGGCTCTTAGCTGAAAAACTGAATTTAAATTATCTTGATACCGATGAAGAGATTGAACTAAAAGCCCAAAAAAAGATTAAAGAAATATTTGCTGAAGATGGTGAAAGTGTTTTTAGGGATCTTGAGCATCAGATCCTCAAAAGTACCTCTACAAACAACTACGTCATTTCAACTGGTGGAGGAATTATTGAACGTGAAGAAAATCGTCAGTGGCTCAATGATAAGCAAGTTGTTTATTTAAAGACAAGTTGGGAGACGGTTAGTAAAAGGCTGAAAAGTGATCGGAATCGACCGATCTGGCAAGACGAAACGAGAGATAAACAAGATTTATTAGTCAATCGAGAACCAAAATATCAACAAGTATCAACGGCAACGATCGAGACAGATCGGCATTCAGTCAAGCAAATTGTTGATCAGTTAAGTTCAATGTTTGTATAAGATTTTTAAAATCGGTAAAGCTAAGACAAAAAGGAGTTTTTCGTCATGGCTGATCAAACTTTTATTGAATTTCTTATCGATCTTACA
>CAZONN010000044.1:0-10541 GCA_964581235.1 uncultured Amphibacillus sp. | reverse complement strand
ATTGCTCTCAAGTTGAGCGAATTGCTCTCAAGTTGAGTGAATTGCTCTCAAGTTGTGTGAATTGCTCTCAAGTTGAGCGAATTGCTCTCAAGTACGGTACACCATCATACCATATAATCATTATTCCATACAAAAACACGACCCATTCAACTGGGTCGTGTTTCATTTGTTTTTTTATACTTCCATAATGATTGGTAGTACCATTGGACGTCGTTTTGTTTTTTCAAATAGGAATGGTGCAATTGTATCAGTAATTTCATTTTTGATTTCTGACCATTGGGTTGTTTTACGTTCCATGATCTTTTTCACGTGTTTTGAAACTAATATCTGTGCTTCATTAATCAAGTCTTCTGATTCACGCATATAGACAAATCCACGAGAAATAATATCGGGACCTGCTGCAATTTTAAAATCTTTCATATTAATACTGACAACTACAATTACAAGTCCTTCTTGAGATAGGATCCGACGATCGCGTAAGACAATATTACCAATGTCACCAATTCCGCTACCATCAACATAAACAGTTCCTGCAGGTATTTTGCCGGCAACTTCGGCATGATCTTTTGTTAAAGCAAGAACGTCACCGTTATCCATAATGAAGTTATTCTCAGGCTTAACGTCACAAGCTATTGCTAGCTTTGTATGTTCTTTTAACATCCGGTATTCTCCATGGATCGGTATGAAGAATTTCGGGCGTAGGAGCCGGAGCATTAGTTTCTGCTCTTCTTGACTACCATGACCTGATGTATGAATGTTATTCAGAGGGCCATGGATTACATCAGCGCCCGCACGTGATAATGAATCAACCATACGACTGACGCTTACTGTGTTACCTGGGATCGGTGAAGATGAAAAGACGACTGTATCATCAGGTATAATTTGAATCTGTCGGTGTGTACCGTTGGCAATTCTAGATAAAGCGGCCATCGGTTCACCTTGAGAGCCTGTACAAAGAATCGTGACTTCGTTAGCAGGTAAGCGGTTAATGTCGCGTCCATCAATAAAAGTATCATCTGGAGCTGTAATGTAACCAAGTTCACGACCAATTGCAATCGATCCCTCCATGCTACGACCAAAAACGGCGACTTTACGGTTGTGTTTTACCGCACTCGCGACCATTTGTTGGAGTCTGTGAATATTTGAAGCGAAGGTTGCAAAAATTAATCGACCATCAACGCGATTATATATTTCATCAATATTTTCACCTACGACACTTTCGGACATTGTAAAGCCGGGAACTTCACTATTGGTACTATCTGATAGTAAGCAAAGAACGCCTTCTTTACCTATTTCAGCCATTTTGGCTAAGTTAGCAGGTTCTCCAACTGGAGTGAAATCAAACTTAAAGTCACCGGTATGAACGATATTTCCGGGTGGTGTTTTAACCACAATACCGTATGAATCTGGAATGCTATGTGTTGTTCTAAAAAATGTAACAGATGTTTTTCTGAATTTAATAATATCTTCTTCTTGATATGCATGAAGTTTTGCATTACGCAATAAGCCATGCTCCTCTAATTTGTTTTTAATCAAGCCGAGCGCTAATTTCCCAGCATAAATAGGGATATTGATTTCACGTAATAGATAAGGAATTCCACCAATGTGATCCTCATGTCCGTGCGTAATAAATAGACCTTTAATCTTATCTTGATTTTGTACAAGATAAGTATAGTCAGGAATTACGTAGTCAATACCTAATAATTCGTCTTCAGGAAATTTAATCCCAGCATCAATTAAGATTATTTCATCTTGAAATTGAACACCATAGGTATTTTTTCCGATTTCACCTAATCCTCCGATTGCAAATACTGCGGTTTGATCATTCTTCACAAATTTCATGCTTATTGATTCTCCACAATAAAGTCTTCAGATTGTTTTTCGTAAGCTAGGTGTTCTTCATTTAGAGGTTGAATGAACTCGATATTAATTTCTCGGTCTTTTAGCGCTTCCCTTATTTCACGTTCGTTTTCTGCTTGGTAGTACATTGTTCTTGTGTTTTCTCTTACAGGTACTTCATTTTTATTGTTTTGATAAAGTATTTTAAAAATCATTTAATCTCTCCTTAAATCTTTCCATATTGCATAGCATTACCGTTCCGTACGGTTATTGATTTAAATATTGATGGTGTTATGCGTTAGTGACCCGGTCTCGCTTTAATAATTTTCTAAGTTTTCTTCGTAGCTTCTCCTTTAGTCTTTTTAACATGATTATTCAGTTCCCTTCAAAAACTAAATATAATCCGATCCGTTCCTCTTATCTATAGTATAGTATGAAATGGTTAGTTTGAAAACCTATATATCAAAATAAGCTAAACTTAAGATGGTGATTTATATTTTTCACCTAATCGAATAAAGATATACCTGTGTAAAAAAGATCTAACTAATCAGTTGAGACAACGTCACATGGTTTTATGTTTTCTGGTAGGGCGTATGGGTCTTGTTTATTGATATGGTCGTAAAACATGATACCATTTAGATGATCAAACTCATGCTGGTATACAACTGCTGCATAGCCTCGTAAACGTAACTTTACTATTTCACCAGCTAAATTAATTGCGCTCAGTGTGATGCGAGCGTACCGTGGGACGTATCCAGGAATCTCACGATTAACGGAAAGACATCCTTCACCGCTTGAAAGAAATGTTTTTTCAACAGAGTGACTGATAATTCTCGGATTAAAATAGCCATCACTATATATATTTCCATCTAAATCTTCAAAATGAACTGCAAACATTCGTTTAGAAATGCCGAGCTGTGGCGCGGCTATTCCAACTCCAGCACGTAAATTATATTTTTCAGCAATTGCTTCATCTTGACTGTTCTTAACAAACTGCAACATTTGTTTAAGAGTTTGTTTATCCTCTTTACTTGGGGGCATACTCACTTCTTGAGCAATTTGTTCTAAGACAGGGTGCCCTTCAAGGACGATATCTTCCATTGTAATCATCTGCTAGTCACTCCTTAATTAATCCCTGTTTTCGATATGTTTAAAACATTGGCGAATTACTGTAGATTAGTTTAACATAAATAAATCAAAAGAGCATAATTTTAAAATTAGACAATATTTTTATTTTATCCTTTAGATTGAGCTTTCGATTGTGTTATACTTATTTTAAATATATAATTGTAGCATTGTGCAACATATGAATGGAGGCAACAAGGTGCGTTATAAATCAATTGTACTTATACTTTTCAGCGCTTTTTTATTAGTAGCTTGTTCAGGCGAATCTACTGAGGAACTTATGTATCAACACATGGAGGAATCAGTAAAATTAGAGAGTGATTTTGTTACTCAACAGCAACCTTTAAGTGAACTAGAGAAAAAAGAACAAGAGCTGTATCAAGAAATAAGTGAACTAAGTGCTGATGAATTTGATCAAATCAATGAGTTAGCGAACACAGCTATTGAATCAATTGAACAAAGAAGAGTTCATATTAAGGCAGAGTTGGACAGCATCGAAGCATCAAAAGCTGAGTTCGATAAAGTTGAGTCCTATATTGAGGATTTAAAAGATGAATCATTAAAGGCAGTTGCAATCGAGATGACAGAATTGATGGAAGAAAGATATCAAGCATATTTAACTTTACACGAATCGTATCAAGCGTCACTAGATTTCGACATCGAACTTTATCAGTTATTACAAAAAGAAGATTTGGAAGAACCAGAGTTCACTGCGCAAATAGAAAAGGTAAATACTCAATATCAAGAAATCATTGATACAAACATCAAATTTAATGAAGCAACAGAAGCGTTTAATGGTATAAAAAGAGATTTTTATGACCTAACTGATTTAAATATTACATATAAATAATTATAAATGTAATTAAAATCACTATTTTTCATAAAAAAATGATCTGAATCTCAGATCATTTTTTTTGATTTGTAGTATACTTATTTGTGGAGTATGATCAATATGAAGTAGCTTTTGCCACGACAAATGGAAGCGCTTTACTTAGATCGTGTTAAATTATCTAAAAAATGAATACACAACAGTTGTTTTTATGGTACAGTTAATTAAAACTAGTAAGACAGTTCGCGACTTCACGCTTTACACACCAAAAGGTTTATTAATACTCAGAGTTTATTGAGCAAAGATGTTGACCGTTTAAAATTAATAAGCTAAACTAACATTAGAAATTAAATTGTACTAATCATTACAAGTGTTTTTAGTATAACAGTTTTCTTTCTTTGCAATAAAAGATTAAAATATTGTGTGAAGGGTATTGTAATGTTAAGTACTATTTTAGTTCATTAAATCATTGGTGATTTAATTTAATAAGAAAATAAAAGGGTTGTAAAAAAGAAAGGGTAGGTGAGTCTTTTGAAACGTACAAAAGATGTAATCGAAGAACAATTTCAGACGTTTCAAATTCTGGATGAAGAAGGCAATGTAGTAAATGAAGAAGCAATGCCGGAACTTTCAGATGATGAGTTGAAAGAATTAATGACGAGAATGGTTTATACAAGAATATTGGACCAGCGTTCAATTGCGTTAAACCGCCAAGGACGCTTAGGATTCTATGCTCCAACAGCTGGTCAAGAAGCATCACAGCTAGGAACACAGTTTGCTTTAGAAAAAGAAGATTTTATTTTACCAGGATATCGTGATGTTCCCCAATTAATCTGGCACGGCTTACCTTTATATAAAGCATTCTTATTCTCAAGAGGTCATTATGAAGGTAATCAATTCCCAGAGGGTGTTAACGCATTTAGCCCACAAATCATTATCGGTGCCCAGTATGTACAAGCCGCTGGTGTTGCACTAGGTATGAAACGACGTAAAAAGAATGCTGTTGCAATTACTTATACAGGTGATGGTGGAACGTCACAAGGTGATTTCTATGAAGGAATCAACTTTGCCGGAGCATTTGCTGCACCAGCAATTTTTGTTGTACAAAACAACTACTTTGCGATCTCTACTCCTGTAGAAAAGCAAACTGCAGCTAAAACTTTAGCACAAAAAGCAGTAGCGGCTGGTATTGAAGGTATTCAGGTAGATGGTATGGACGTTCTTGCAGTTTATGCAGCTACTAAAGAAGCTAGAGAACGTGCGGTTAAAGGTGAAGGTCCAACATTAATTGAAACATTAACGTATCGTTACGGCCCGCACACAATGGCTGGAGATGATCCTACACGCTACCGTACAGAAGATTTAGATAGCGAATGGGAGAAAAAAGACCCATTAGTACGCTTCCGCAAGTTCCTAGAAGCAAAAGGAATTTGGTCAGAAGAAGAAGAAAATGAAGTTATTGAAAAAGCAAAAGAAGAAATTAAAGTTGCAATTAAAGAAGCTGATAACGTACCAAAACAAAAAGTTACTGACTTAATTAGCAACATGTACGAAGAACTACCATTCAACTTAAAAGAGCAGTATGAAGAATATAAAGCAAAGGAGTCGAAGTAAATCATGGCTCAAATGACAATGATTCAGGCAATTACTGATGCCTTACGTTTAGAATTAAAAAATGATGAGAATGTAATGATTTTTGGAGAAGACGTTGGTAAAAACGGTGGTGTTTTCCGTGCAACAGAAGGTTTACAGGAAGAATTCGGTGAAGATCGAGTATTTGATACTCCTTTGGCAGAATCAGCTATTGGTGGTTTAGCTATTGGATTAAGTACTCAAGGTTACCGTCCAGTTCCAGAAATCCAATTTTTTGGTTTCGTTTATGAAGTAATGGATTCAATTAGTGGACAAATGGCTCGTTACCGTTACCGTTCAGGTAATACTGTTAACATGCCAATTACAATTCGTGCACCATTTGGTGGTGGAGTTGCTACACCTGAACTTCACGCAGACTCACTTGAAGGTTTAATGGCACAACAACCAGGATTGAAAGTTGTTATTCCATCAAACCCATATGATGCAAAAGGTTTACTTATTCAATCGATCAGAGATAATGACCCTGTTATTTTCTTAGAGCATATGAAATTGTATCGTTCTTTCCGTGAGGAAGTGCCAGAGGAATCTTATACAATTGAATTAGGTAAAGCGAATGTAAGACGTGAAGGTACAGATATTACATTGATTGCTTATGGTGCAATGGTTCAAGCATCTGAAAAAGCAGCTGAAGAATTAGAAAAAGAAGGTATCAGTGCTGAAGTAATTGACTTACGTACAGTTGCTCCACTTGATATTGAAACGATTATTGAATCGGTTAAGAAAACAAACCGTGCAATTGTAGTTCAAGAAGCTCAAAGACAAGCAGGGATCGCTGCACAAGTTGTTGCAGAAATTCAAGAACGTGCAATTTTACACTTAGAAGCTCCTGTATATAGAGTGGCTGCACCAGATACTGTATTTGCGTTTACTCAAGCAGAACAAGTTTGGTTACCGAACCACAATGATATTATTGAAAAAGCAAAAGAAGCAATCAATTACTAAAAAATAGTAGTGACTAGGAGGTTTTAAATAATGGCTTTTGAATTTAAAATGCCTGACATTGGCGAAGGTATCCATGAAGGTGAAATCGTTAAATGGTTTGTCAAAGAAGGCGAAGTAATCCAAGAAGATGATGTACTATGCGAGATTCAAAACGATAAAGCAGTTGTAGAAATCCCTTCACCAGTTGAAGGACCAGTATTAAAGATTCACTTTGAAGAAGGTGACGTAGCAACTGTAGGTGAGATTCTGATCACAATTGACGCTGAAGGTTATGAAGACGAAGGCGGTAGTGATTCAGGTGAAGCTGAAGAAGAAGCTAAGCCAGCTGAAAAAGAAGAGGCTACTCCTGCAAAAGCAGAAGAGAAGAAAGCTGAAGAAGTATCATCTGATGATGCTCAGTCAGACAAACGCATTATTGCAATGCCTTCTGTTCGTAAGTTTGCTCGTGACAATGATGTTAAAATCACACAAGTAAATGGTTCAGGTAAAAATGGTCGTATCTTGAAAGAAGACGTTGAATCGTTTATTTCAGGTGATCAACTTACAACAGAAACAGCTGCACAAACAGCTACAGATACAAAAGCAGCACCAGCAGCAAAACAAGCAGTACCAGCAGGTGAATTGCCAGAGACAAGAGAGAAAATGACGACTGTCCGTAAAGCAATTGCAAATGCAATGGTAAACTCTAAGCATAAAGCTCCTCATGTTGTTTTACATGACGAAATTGATGTAACAGAGCTTGTTGCACATAGAACTAAGTTTAAAACGATTGCGCAAGAACAAGATATTAAATTAACTTACTTGCCGTATGTCGTTAAAGCATTAGTTTCTGCATTGAAGAAATATCCAATTCTAAATTCATATATTGATGAAGAGACGGAAGAAGTTGTTACGAAGCACTATTACAACATTGGAATTGCAGCTGACACTGAAAAAGGCTTACTCGTTCCAGTTGTAAAAAATGCAGATAGTAAATCACTATTTGATATTTCTAAAGACATTACTGAATTAGCTCAAAAAGCAAATGACTTTAGATTATCACCTGATGAGATGTCTGGAGCTTCAAGTACGATTTCGAATATTGGTTCAGCAGGTGGACAATGGTTCACTCCAATTATTAACTACCCAGAAGCAGCGATTCTAGGTATTGGTCGTATCGCTGACAAACCAATTGTAAGAGATGGTGAAATTGTTGCAGCACCTGTATTAGCAATTTCATTAAGCTTTGATCATCGTATCGTTGATGGGGCAACTGCACAACATGCATTAAACCAAATCAAACGATTATTAAATGATCCACAATTAATCATGATGGAGGCGTAATCGATATGGTAGTAGGAGATTTTCCGATTGAATTAGATACATTAATAGTTGGTGCGGGACCAGGTGGCTATGTAGCTGCCATCCGTGCTGCTCAAACAGGACAAAAAGTAACAATTGTTGATAAAGGTGCTCTAGGTGGTGTTTGTTTAAACGTTGGTTGTATTCCTTCTAAAGCACTGATTGAGGCTGGTACGCGTTATAGCCAAGCTCAAGATTCAACAGAAATGGGTATCATCACTAAAGAAGTCTCAGTTGACTTTGAAAAAGTGCAAGAGTGGAAAGCAGGCATTGTTAACAAGTTAACTTCTGGTGTTGAAGGCTTATTAAAAGGAAATAAAGTTGATATTGTTAGAGGAGAAGCGTATTTCGTTGATTCAAATACAGTTCGTGTTATGGACGAGACAAACTCTCAAACATATACATTTAAAAATTGTATTATTGCAACTGGCTCAACACCAATTGAAATTCCTTCATTTAAATTCTCTGATCGTATTCTTAATTCAACAGGAGCATTAGCTCTTAAAGAGATTCCAAAGAAATTGATCGTAATTGGCGGCGGATATATCGGAACAGAATTAAGCGCTGCTTATGCTGATTTCGGTACAGAAGTGACAATCCTAGAAGGTGAAAAGGACATTTTAAGCGGATTCGAAAAAGATATGACGTCTGTCCTCAAACGTAACCTGAAGAAGAAAAACGTTCAAATTATTACAAATGCAATGGCTAAGAGCTCAGAAGAATCAGATACTGGCGTTAAAGTAACTTATGAAGCTAAAGGTAAAGAAGAAACGATTGAGGCTGATTATGTATTAGTTACAGTAGGCCGTTATCCAAATACATCTGAAATTGGTTTAGAAGAAATGGGTATTGAATTAGACGACCGAGGACTTGTTAAAATTGATAAACAATGTCGAACAAATATCGATAACATTTTCGCTATCGGTGACATTGTTGCTGGAGCCCCACTTGCGCATAAAGCTTCTTATGAAGGTAAAATTGCTGCAGAAGTTATTGCTGGGGAGAAATCAGAAATTGATTATCATGGTATTCCTGCTGTTATGTTTGCTGCACCTGAACTTGCATCAGTCGGCTACACTGAAGCTGAAGCTAAAGAAGCAGGTTATGACGCTGTAGCGGCTAAGTTCCCATTCGCTGCAAACGGACGTGCACTTTCATTAGGAAGTACAGATGGCTTTGTTCGCCTAGTTACTCGTAAAGAAGATGGACTTCTTTTAGGCGGTCAAGTTGTCGGTACAAATGCAAGTGATATTATTTCAGAGATTGGTCTAGCTGTGGAAGCTGGTATGACAGTAGAAGACTTAGCGTTAACAATCCATGCTCACCCAACTTTAGGTGAAATTACAATGGAAGCAGCTGAAGTTGCTCTAGGACGACCAGTTCATATTATGTAATTAATTATTACACCAGTAATTCTTCATAGAATTACTGGTGTTTTTTTATCTGGAAATCGTTTATACTAAGGAGCAGAAGTGAATAATAAAGGAGTGCATCTAATGAATCATAGCAGAATATTGATTATCTCAAGTCTCTTGTTAATTTTCTTTTTAGTTAGTTGTCAAGATCAAGCGACTGAAGAAAATAATGATGATATCAATAATGAAACTGAAGAAAACTTAAAAAAAGAAGAATCCGAGAACAATGATAGTGGCGAAACAGATGTAGAAGAAGTGATACAAGATGAGCCTGTTGATGAACTTGACACGGATGACTTGGAGGTTGAGCCATTGTATCGAATTAATCAATCAAACTGGGTAGTCGAACCGATTACGGATGATGCAGAGAGTAAAGTAGCCTTATTGACAATTGATGATGCGCCTGATAAATATGCGTTAGAAATGGCAAAAACGTTAAAGGAACTTGATGCACCTGCAATTTTCTTCGTCAATGGACATTTCCTTCAAACTGAAGAAGAACAACAAATATTAAGAGATATTTATGAGATGGGTTTTGCAATTGGCAACCACACATATAATCATCCGAACCTTGGTGATGTATCTGAAGATGAGCAAAAAGAAGAAATTGTTGAATTGAGTGATTTAGTTGAAGAGATAATTGGCGAACGTCCTAAATTTTTTAGAGCACCACATGGTGTGAATCCCGATTTCACAAAAGGAATTGTTGCAGAAGAAGGAATGACCATGATGAATTGGACCTATGGTTATGATTATTTTAAACCTTATATGAATAAAGAAAAGCTAACAGAAGCAATGGTATCGGGGGAAGCACCAGAAATAGATATAAATTATTCCCTACTAAATCATGGGGCTAACTTGTTAATGCACGATCGTGAATGGACAAATGAAGCTTTAGCAGATATTGTGACAGGTTTAAGGGACAAAGGCTATCAATTTGTTGATCCAAAATCAATTCAATTACCATCAGAATAAAATTAGGGGCGTAGATATTCAATGAGTTATCATTACCCGATTGATCCAAGTTGGTCAACAGAAGAGACAATTATTGTTGTTGAATTTTTAGTGCTAATCGAAAAAGCCTATCAAAGTTCAGTGCCCAGAAGTGCATTATTAGATCATTATCGTGAATTTAAAAAAGTTGTTCCAAGTAAAAGTGAAGAAAAGACGATTGGCAATACATTCGAAAAATCAACAGGCTATTCACTTTATCGAACGATTCAAAAAGCAAAAAATGATGATACAAAGAGAGTCAATATGAAATAAAAAACTAGCCCTCATATGTTGTGGGGGCTAATTTTTTTGTCGTAATTGATTCGATTGCGCGTGTCAAATCGTACTAATAATTTTAACGTAAATTGTTAAAAAAGTGTCTCTAGATGCATATACCAATAAGA
>CAZONN010000043.1:9439-10575 GCA_964581235.1 uncultured Amphibacillus sp. | reverse complement strand
ACTTCTTCGTGGATCACTTCAATATCAGATAATGCCGTTTGATTTGATGGATCCCAGTTAATAATATATTCACCACGATAAATTAAATCTTCTTCATATAATTTAATGAAAACTTCCTTAACTGCTTCTGACAATCCCTCATCAAGTGTGAAACGCTCTTTTGAATAGTCTAAGCCAAGACCGAGACTCTCCCATTGTTCGCGAATAAAATCAGCATAAGATTCCTTCCACTCCCACGACTTTTCGAGAAATTTCTCTCGACCTAAGTCATAGCGACTAATGCCTTCTTCTCGCAATTTACCTTCAACTCTTGCCTGTGTTGCAATACCCGCATGATCCATTCCCGGTAAATAAAGCACGTCATAACCCTGCATCCGCTTCATTCTCGTGATAATATCTTGTAATGTCGTATCCCATGCATGACCAATGTGAAGCTTTCCAGTTACGTTTGGAGGTGGAATCATAACCGTATAGGGCTGTTTCTCCGGATCTCCTGTTGCTTCGAAAAATTTACCATCAACCCAATATTGATAGCGGCCTTTCTCAACGGCAGCAGAATCATATTTTGGCGGCAAATTATGTTGCTCTTTTGTCATCTTGTTTCCTCCTATTTTGGTACAGTAATTTTTGCATAAAAAAACCCAATCTATCCTCTAAAAAAGGACGAATTGGGTTAAACATTCCGTGGTACCACCTTTGTTTACAGCCTAAATAAGCTGTACACTTGATTGATTGATAACGGTTTTAAACCGGTTTTACCTACTGATCGATTCACGTTCAGTAAAACAACATCCAAGGCTACCTTCTGCGGGGGAGTGACTTAGAAATCTTTCAGCAAATGATTTCCTCTCTAAAAGTATCGCCAGCATACTCTTCCTCTTCATCGTTATTAAAAATATAACTATACACTATTTTAGCCAATAACCACTATAAAAGTCAACAATCAATCATTAAAAAGTGATACTGACATCTAATTGTTGCATATACTACAACATTAGGCTAGTGAAAGGGTGAGAAAATGTTTCGCAACAGACGTTTCCGGATCCCACCAGAATATCGTGAATATTTAGTCCTGATCGAGCGAAGCTTAGTCCCAATTTCAATCGTGCAAATGGTTCGAACAATTTTATTTCCTT
>CAZONN010000043.1:0-9339 GCA_964581235.1 uncultured Amphibacillus sp. | reverse complement strand
TTTAAAAAATTACTATTTAAGCTAGGTGAATCGAATGCGGAAGCAAAATTATTTAATGCCGTTTATTTTAATTGGCGTTGGCTTGTACTTTTTACTAGAGCAATTTTCAATTCCATTTCTAGATGGTCTAATGACTTGGCCTACACTATTAATCATCCTTGGAGTCAGCTTATTAATTCATAGTTACTTGAGTCGTGACTATGATAAATTGTTTCCTAGTATCATTTTATTAGGACTAGGTATTCATTATCATGCAGTCGTACTCTTTCCAAACTGGGTCGAGCATTGGAGTGTTTACGCGGTTATCATTGGTGTTGCCTTATTAGTTCGTTATCAAAAGATAAAAACAGGACTCTATCCAGGATTAATTTTTCTGTTTATTGGCTTGTTTATGCTGACATCGATTACTAACAACCAATTCTCACAATCTATGGATTCATTATTCAAAATGATTGAAGACTATTGGCCAGTCGGACTCATTGCCTTTGGGATTTATTTATTGTTTAAAAGAAAATAAACTGACCACAAAAAATAACCTAAGCAGACTTAATCGCTTAGGTTATTTTAATATGCTGTGTAGCTCAGCTTAAGCCAAGTATGATTGGATCACTTGCCAAGCTGTGTCTTTACCTTGGGCAGTTTCCGACGAAAATGGAATCACCTGATCCCCCGCTTCAACACCTAAAGTTTGCTTGACTAATTTCACTTGCTTGCTAACTTGTCCCTTTTTAATCTTATCCAATTTCGTTGCAACAATGATCACAGGGATTTGATAATGCTTTAGAAAGTCATACATCATCACATCATCATTCGTTGGTTTATGTCTAATGTCGACAACAAGAATTGTCGCCCGCAATGGCTCACGCTGAGAAAAATATGTTTCCATCATTTTTCCCCATGCCTCTCGCTCTGTCTTAGACACTTTCGCATAACCATAACCAGGGACATCGACAAAGTAAAAAAAGTTATTAATAAAATAATAATTTAATGTTTGTGTTTTTCCTGGCTTTGAAGATGTTCTTGCTAATGCTTTTCGATTAATCATTTTATTAATAAATGATGACTTACCGACATTCGATCGGCCAGCTAACGCAATTTCTGGTAAATTTTCTCCCGGATATTGCTTCGGTTCAACAGCACTAATCGTAAATTCTGCATGGTTAACCTTCATCTTACACCTCCATAAGTGCATGTTCTAAAACTTGATCAAGATGGCTAACGCTAATAAAGGTCAGTGTGTCACGCACACTTTTTGGAATATCATCCAAGTCCTTTTCGTTATCTTTAGGTAAAATAATTGTTGTTAAACCAGCTCGATGTGCACTTAACGTTTTCTCTTTTAGTCCACCAATTGGTAAAACGCGACCTCTGAGTGTAATTTCACCCGTCATGCCAACTTCTTTTTTAACCGGGCGGTTCGTTAAACTAGAAACGAGCGCTGTCGCAATCGTTATCCCAGCAGATGGACCATCTTTCGGCGTTGCTCCTTCAGGTACATGAATATGAATATCATGATTTTGGTAAAATTCAGGATCGATCGAAAGCTCATCAGTGCGCGAACGAATATAACTTAACGCCGCTTGAGCAGATTCCTTCATCACATCACCTAATTTACCAGTTAAAGCAAGTTTCCCCTTACCAGGCACAATACTCACTTCAATCGATAACGTATCGCCACCTGCAGCTGTATATGCTAAACCTGTTGCCGCACCAATTTGATCTTCCGTTTCCATCATACCATAACGATAGATCGGTTTTCCTAATAAATTTTCTAACTGTTTTTTGGTAATAATAATTCGTTTTTTCTCTTCCGACACATATAGCTTAGTTGCTTTTCGGCAAATCGCTGCAATTTGACGCTCTAACTGACGGACACCAGCTTCCCGTGAATAGCGACGAATCAATTCAATCAGTGCCTCATCACGAATTTGCAGTTGCCCTTTAGTTAAACCATGTGCCTTTAATTGCTTTGGAATCAAATGTTCTTTTGCAATATGCTGTTTTTCCAATTCAGTATAACCCGCGATTGAAATGATCTCCATCCGGTCTAGTAACGGGGCTGGGATCGTTTGCAACGTATTTGCAGTCGCAATAAACATGACATTACTTAAATCATAAGGTTCTTCAATAAAGTGATCACTGAATTGATTGTTTTGTTCAGGATCTAAAACTTCAAGCATTGCGGCAGCTGGATCACCACGAAAATCGTTCGCCATTTTATCAATTTCGTCTAGCAGAATCACTGGATTAATTGTTTCTGCCTTTTTCATTCCTTGAATAATCCGCCCAGGCATTGCCCCAACGTATGTACGACGGTGCCCTCTTATTTCCGCTTCATCGCGCACGCCTCCAAGTGACATTCGGACAAAACGGCGATTGATTGCACGTGCAATTGACTTAGCTAATGATGTTTTTCCAACTCCAGGCGGACCGACTAAACATAGGATTGGGCCACGTAGGCTGTTCGTTAATTGTTGTACTGCCAAATGCTCAAGTACACGTTCTTTCACTTTTTCTAAACCATAATGATCTTCATTTAAAATTTTTGTCGCTTGGTTGATTTCTAAGTGATCTTCTGTTTCCTCAGTCCACGGTAATGCAACTAGCCAATCTAAATAATTACGAATGACCGAACTTTCAGCCGCAGTTTGAGGTATTCTTTCATAACGAGCAAGTTCTTTTAATGCAACTTTTAACATTCGTTCTGGCATGCCGCTTTGTTCAATTTTCTCTTGTAAGTCTGCCATTTCGCCTGTTTTACCATCTCTATCACCAAGCTCTTTTTGGATTGCTTTCATTTGCTCGCGTAGGTAATATTCTTTTTGAGTTTGTTCAATTGATCTTTTTACACGCCGTCCAATTTTTTGCTCTAATCGTAGAACTTCTTGTTCATCAGAAATTAACTCAATTAGTTGCTGAGCACGTTCTTCTATATTTCTTGTTTCTAATAAATGTTGCTTGATAGATAATTTGAGTGGTAAATGTGAGCTGATCACATCTGTTAATCGTGATAAATCATCAATATCCATCACGCTACTGTATGTTTCGGTCGATAATTTTTTTGAGAGACCAACATATTTTTTGAATTGTTCCAATAGCATCCTCGTTAAGGCAACCCGTTTTGGATCATCAAATAACTGATCATCTGCCAAAATTTCTATTTTAACTGACATGTATGGTTCTTCTTGTTCGTAGTCAATTACTTGAGCGCGTTCTGTTCCCTCAACTAAAACCCGAATCGTTCCATTCGGCAATTTTAACATTTGTTTCACATTGGCTACTGTTCCGATTGTATATAAATCAGCTTTATTAGGCTCTTTAATGGCACTTTCTTTTTGAGAAATAAGTAAGATTTGTCGCTTTTGCAACATTGCCATCTCTAGGGCTTCGATCGATTGTTTACGACCGACATCCAAGTGCATCACAACAGCCGGATAAACGACCATACCCCTAAGTGGAAGCAATGGAATCGTTAGTTGGCTTTGTTCACTCATATTAATAACCTCCATTTGTTGATCATACTAGAAAAGAAAATCCCTTGCTGAATCAACAAGGGATTTAAATCGCATTAATTAAGCACTTTCTTTTGGCTCTTCTTCAGTAACGATCGATCCGTCTTCTGTGAGAAGTGTCGGTCGATTGTTTTCTGCTTCAACTGTTTCTTTGGTGATCACACATTTTTTAACATCAGTGCGTGACGGCAATTCAAACATCACATCTAACATGATTGTTTCAATAATTGAGCGCAAGCCACGTGCACCTGTTTTTCGTTCCATTGCTTTTTCAGCAATTGAATTTAGTGCATCTTCTTCAAACTCTAATTCAACATTGTCCATCTGGAATAAACGATGATATTGTTTAACTAGAGCATTTTTTGGTTGTGTTAAGATTTGAACTAATGCCTCTTGATCAAGCGGCTCTAAACTAGCGATAATTGGCAGACGACCGATAAATTCAGGAATTAAACCGAATTTCAGTAAATCTTCTGGCAATACCTTTTGTAATAATTCTGCTTTTGTTAGTTCACTTTCAGCTGAGTCTGCATCAAATCCAATCACCTTTTTACCTAAACGGCTTTTAACGATTTGATCGATTCCATCAAATGCGCCACCGACGATAAATAAGATGTTTGTTGTATCAATTTGGATAAACTCTTGATGTGGATGCTTACGTCCACCTTGTGGAGGAACACTTGCTGTCGTTCCTTCAAGAATCTTCAAGAGCGCTTGTTGGACTCCTTCACCTGAAACATCTCTTGTTATTGATGGGTTTTCAGATTTACGAGCGACTTTATCAATTTCGTCAATATAAATAATTCCCTTTTCTGCTCTTTCGACATCATAATCAGCAGATTGAATTAATTTCAATAAAATGTTTTCGACGTCTTCTCCTACATAGCCCGCTTCTGTTAATGATGTAGCATCCGCAATTGCAAATGGTACATTCAAAATACGCGCTAACGTTTGAGCAAGTAATGTTTTACCACTTCCGGTTGGACCGATCATGGCAATATTACTCTTTGCCAATTCAACTTCATCGTTGTGATCCATTGTATTGATTCGCTTATAGTGATTATAAACCGCGACTGATAAGCTTTTCTTCGCTTTATTTTGACCGATGACATAGTCATTTAAAATACTTGCAATTTCTTGTGGCTTTGGTACATCTGTAAACTCAAATTCTAGATTTGGACCAAGCTCTTCTTCAACAATTTCAGCACAAAGCTCAATACACTCATCACATATATATACGCCTGGCCCAGCTACTAACTTACGAACTTGCTCCTGATTTTTACCACAAAAGGAACAATTTAATTGCCCTTTCTCTCCACCTTGTTTGTACAAATTCCTTCACCTCTCTATGAAAAACTAACCTTCATCTCATCAATTATATGCACTCAAAGTATATTTTTAATTCGATGCTCGGGTCTCTTCCTGTGCATTTATCATAACAAATTTAAATTCAGATTCAAAATAATTACTCTTCTCGTTCCTATTTTAGTCTTGCCCATTTGGTATAACATTAAACGATTTTTACAGAGTCTGCGTATGATATCATATGTTTTTTGAAAAACGTAGTGAAAAGCATTGTACATATATATGTAATGTAAATATGATTAGAGAAAACAAGGTGATTATCGACCCTGTTTTCTCTGTTTTTAAATTATTTCACTTTACTATTTTCTACTAAGAAATCAATTGCTTTGGAGAATTTTAGATCATCTTTCAGCATATCAGTATTTCCACCAAGCATTTGTTTTAATTGCTCAACGTCCATTTGATACATTGATGACATAGACTCTAATTCTTTATCAATATCTTCATCAGTAACTTCTAAGCCTTCTTGATCGTAGATTGCTTCTAAAACAAGGTTCGTTTGAACGCGTTTTTGTGCATCTTCACGCATTTGTTCTTTCAATTCGTCTTGACCTTGGCCTGAGAACTGTGAATACATTTCAAGTGTCATCCCTTGTTGTTGTAAGCGTTGCTCGAATTCGCTAACCATACGCTCAAGTTCATTTTCAATCATAACTTCAGGGATATCAATTTCTGCACCTTCTGAAGCTTGATTAATTAATGACTCACGCTTCGCATTCTCTGCACTCGTTTTCTTTTGCTCTGCTAGACGCTCTTTTGTTTTTTCAGTAAGTTCAGCCAATGTTTCAACATCTTCATCAACATCTTTTGCGAACTCATCATCTAATTCAGGTAATTCTTTCGTTTTAACTTCATGAATCTTAACTTTGAAAGTTGCTTCTTTACCAGCAAGATCTTCAGCGTGATAATCTTCAGGGAATGTCACATTGACTTCTGTATCTGCGTCAGTTTCCTTACCGATTAGTTGCTCTTCAAAACCTGGTATGAATGAACCTGAACCAATTTCAAGTGTGTGGTTCTTACCTGTACCGCCTTCAAATGCTTCTTCACCGATGAAACCTTCAAAGTCGATTACAACAGTATCACCGTCTTCAACAGCGCCTTCTTCTTTAACAACTAGCTCTGCTAAACGTTGACGTTGGTTTTCAATTTCTTCATTAACTTCTTCTTCTGAAACATCGATATCTTCTGCTTCAACTTCTAGACCTTTGTAGTCACCTAATTTTACTTCAGGCTTAACCGTTACTTCTGCAGTGAAGATTAATGGTTCACCTTTTTCAATTTGAGTTATATCTACATCAGGTTGGTCGACAGGTGAAATACCTGTTTCTTCAACTGCTGCAGTGTACGCCTCTGGTAAAACAATATCTACTGCATCTTGGTATAATGACTCCACACCAAAACGTTGTTCGAATAAACCACGTGGTACTTTACCTTTACGGAATCCAGGTAGTTGGACATCCTTCACAACTTTCTTAAATGCCTGATCTAAAGCATCATTAAATTTTGCTGCTTCTACTTCTACAGTAAGGATACCTTGGTTACCCTCTTTTTTCTCCCATTTTGCTGTCATGCTTGTTCCCTCCATTAAGTACATAAATAAATTCTATTTGCCGTTCATTCATGATTATTCCAATTGACACGATTCCGAACGCAAATTATAACCATTCTATTATAACATAAAGATACACCGATTCAACAATTAGAATTAGGGAATGTGCTTATTAACATTTTCATTAAACGAATTACTCTTCCATGATTGAAAAATAAACCTTTTCTAACTCAATAATTTGGTTAACCGTCTTGATTAATTCTTTTGAGCTATGCTCTTCATTTAGCTTTGAGTTTGACTCAAAGGAATTCTCTACGATTGCAATAATCGCACTTCTAATCCGATCAAGATCAGCTAATTGTGGTGTTAATGGATACAAAACGTAAAAGCATCGATCAATTAACTGCTCACATAGCTGATAAAAGCTAGGATTTTGTTGCTCATAGTCTGCCATCTCTTTTCCAAACGCAACTCGAAATGGGTGATCATTTTTAAATGGAAACGTACTTGGGTTAATTTTAACTTCAGTACCAAACTTAATCACGTTAAACTCTTGATCGACTGATTTTGCTTGTAACAATCCAACGATGACTGTTTTAATAACTGGATTGACCTTTTCACAGACTAACATGTCTTCAAATAAAGTTATGTATGGTGCCACATCTGCGTGCTGTAAGTGGTTAACTAAATGCCATTGCGCTAAACTATCATTCGCCTCAAATGCTTCTGTTAATTCTCGCTTAGTAATCTTTTCTTCTTGTTCAATCTGTTCATTCACAAGCGGCTGGTTCACATCATATAGTTTCTCGAATTGACTTCTTAAAATCGATGGTATTTCTTCAGAGTTAAGCGCATCCTCTAAAAGTGCTGCAACATCTTGATGTTTGTGAAATTGAAATAACAACGTAGCATAAACATTTATGTATGAAAAATAGTTTTCATCTTTCCGAGCGATTAGATCCTCACATAGCTCTTCCGCTTCATCCTGTCTGCCTAACTCAATCAGACTAGTGAGTTTACCTAGAATGATTGCTTGATCATCTACCCCAAATTCGAGTAACTGATCAAAGTAGTCAATCGCTTGTTGGTACTTCTTCTCATGCATTGCATGAAAAGCACTTTGCTTAAGCGTTTCCTTTTGCTTTGGAAATAAGACAATATTATGTTGTTCCTGCATTAGACCCCTCCTCTCCTTAATTATTGTAGTGTGCCATTTTTTTGTTGTTCCCTTTTTGTTGGAAATACAAACATTCCGTATACGGTATTCGGATCCTCTATTTAAAAATTTTATGTAAAACCTAGCTGTTATAGACGTTGTCTGTTCAGTTTTTTTAAAAATGTGTCAATCTATCCAGATACATTATTATAGCCTATACTGCCTAATTTCTGCAAACATCGAATTAGAGCATATTCAGTTGATTTCAAACCATCTTGTTATGATTGCGACCGATTGAACAACTCTGTCTGAACTTCTTTCTCCCAAGATCTATACGAACAACCCCGAAATATCTCTCCGGGGTTAAAGTTCAATTGTATTAAGTTAATATTTGATCCGATTATAGAATTCGACACCATACTGTGAGCCCTCACTAACCATTTTTGAGTTCTCTAAATTATCTGTATAAGGCATCCCGGCTTCACGGATAGGAAAATGCGTGTTATCCCTTAAATGAATTGAACGCTTACGGTCCGTCAGCTTAATTAACATTTCCTGCCGTCGCTTTTCATTAATTAAGAGCACACTAACAAATGACATAGCTACAGCGACAAGCAATATAAACAAATTTCGCTTCATCTCTATTCACCTCTTTTGTTGTTATTAAGAATATCCCCTTTTTGCGGTTGAAATAAACAAAAAATCCAATTATCAATTATTATATTTTTATGTTAAACTTGTTCTATATGAAATTTTTTTAATTGTTATTTGAGGTGAACTGGATGGAAGTAAAATGCCCAATTTGTGATGAAATTAATCAAATTGATAATAACTCAATCTTAGCTAAACATATGCGCAATCGTCGTAAACATATTTACTTATGTCCGACTTGCGATGAACGCATCGCTATTAAAACAAAAGCAAGACATGCAACTGGTAAGTTTCGCGTATATCAAGAAAAAAAAGAAGTCGACCCATATCTTCAATAATGGACCGACTTCTTCTTTATTTAAACTCGATAAAATCGTTGATAATTTGATCAATCAGATCAGGATGGCCTGCTACCATCGGCTCTTGGACAAGAAAAGTTAAATCCTTACCTGTTGACTCGACAGTACGACCACCAACTTCATGATATAAAATAACACCTGCCGCAAAATCCCACGGTTGAAGCTGGAATGAAAGATAAGCATCCGCGATTCCTTCAGCTAAGTAAGCAAACTCTAAAGCCGCAGACCCATATGACCTCGTTCCTCTTACCGCTTTAACAAGTTCTCCAATCTTCTCATGATTGACTCGAGTGTTTGGTGCACACCACAACGGGTTAAGCAATAGAATCGATTCTGAGAGCCTTTTTTCTTTCGCTAACGGTTCAAGCCTTTGACTGTTTTTATATGCACCTTCGCCCTTTTTCGCATAGTACAAGATATCTGCCATCACATCATAAACAAAGCCAATCTCGCCAACACCTTCGTGAAAGACAGCTAAAGAAATAGCGAATGTTCGTTTCTGATGAACAAAATTCATCGTACCATCAATCGGATCAATTATCCAAACAGTCCCCTTTAAATCATCTACTTGATCGCCAAATCCTTCTTCCGACAAGATCAAGTCTGTCGGGTACTTACTTCTGATTTTTTCTGCAAAAAATTCTTCTACTTTACGATCCATCTCAGTAACTAGATCATTCGGATTCAACTTTGTATCTACCTCTCTCGGCTGATCAATCTTTGAGCGGATCATTTCACCAGCTT
>CAZONN010000042.1:0-11136 GCA_964581235.1 uncultured Amphibacillus sp. | reverse complement strand
CCATCGTATCAAAAGAAACCCATAATTAAAAGTAAAGTGTTCATGACACCAAGCTCTGACTCATTAATGGAGTTTAGCAATTCTTTCACGTTATGACGCCGACGTTTTTTGCTTCAATTAGTTCTGAAATCATTGCCACAATTAGTTCACCTCTTTTTTAGTATGTGGTCTATTAAAACACAGATGAACAATATATTTTGTCAAAATTTCAGTCCAAAACAGAAGAATCATTCGACTTTTTTCTAATTGAATTAAACAAGTAAATTTAGTTTAAAACCATTGACACAGTTTGAGTGCTATTGTATGATATCACTTGTGCCTTAAAATAATTACATGATGGCGGCGTAGCTCAGCTGGCGAGAGCGTTCGGTTCATACCCGAAAGGTCGTGGGTTCGATCCCCTCCGCCGCTACTAAACAAAAAGAGTGATTCAACTTACATTAAGTTGAATCACTCTTTTTACATTATAAATCTTTCGATAATCGGGAACTGGTTTAAATAGATCACCCCGATTGTTAAGAGCAACATGATAAAAAGGCTGATTGTGTCACGAACTTGCCACGATAACAATCGAAAATTTGACCGCTGTTTACCTGATTGATAACCTCTAACCTCCAAGACATCAGCCATCTCCTCAGCTCGCTTTAATGAACCTGAGAATAACGGGATAATCAATGGTACAATTTTTTTCATTTGTTCAATTAAATTCCCCTCACCAAAAACAACTCCCCTTGCCCGTTGCGCATCAAGAACCTTCTGCGTCTCATCTAATAGATTTGGAATAAATCGCAGTGAGATTGAAAGCATGAGTGAAAATTCAGCAGTTGAGATCCCTAAAAGCCTGAGTGGTTTTAGTAGCGCATCAATCGCATCCGTTAAATCAATCGGTTTCGTCGTTAAAGTTAAAACTGTTGAGATTAAGATAATTAAGATAAAACGATTGAACGTGTAAAAGCCTAATAAAAGTCCATAACTTGAAATCGAAAAAGGCCCTTTACTAATATAAAGTGTCCCCCCTGCAGTAAAAATAACTCGAAAGAAAACAGCCATTAAAATCAGCCAAATCAATGGCTTTATTCCTCTTAAATAAACACTAAGTGACACTCCTGATATTCTAATTACCAATAATGTGAAACCAACCATCCACAGATAGCCTATTGTATGATTAACAAAAAATAATAGGCCAATAAAGTAAATTGCAGCTAGTAATTTTGCCCGTGGATCCATTCGGTGCAAAAGGGAATTCCCCGGGAAATAACGACCTAAGATTAATTTATTCATAATAAGGTTTCCTCAATAAGTTGATCAATCAATTCTAATTTTGTTAAGGAAACATGTTTAAACGTTATCCCTGTCTGCTGTTCAATTTGCCTTTGTAAATGTAGAACATCAGGTAAGTCAAGATCCCAATTGACTAATTGATCTTGATTACCAAAAAACCTCTTTGTCTCTTGATAGGTAACAACCTTACCCTTATCTAATAATAAAACATGATCGGCATACATCGCCACATCATTCATATCATGAGTAACGACTAAGACAGTTACCTGATCTTGTTCATTTAATGTTTTAATTAATGAAAAAATTTCACGTTTCCCGTTTGTATCTAGTCCTGCCCCTGGCTCATCCAAAACTAAAATGTCAGGTTTTGTTGCTAGCACCCCTGCTAATGCCACACGACGCTGTTGACCACCTGATAACGAAAAAGGTGAGCGCGATAGTAGCTCCTGACCCAAACCTACTTGTTTAAGACTCTGATCAACACTTTGCCTCACTTCTTCAGGACTGAAATTAAAGTTTTTTGGCCCAAAAGCTATGTCTGCCTCAACTGTTTCGGCGAAGAGTTGGTTCTCTGGGAATTGAAAGACCATCCCGACTCTTTTCCTGACTTGATTCAGATCTGCTTTTTTTGTTACGGCTTCTAGTGTGAGATCGCCTACTTGAATCGATCCCGATGCGGGACTAAGTATCCCGTTAATTAGCTTTAACAAGCTTGTTTTTCCCGCACCCGTCTGACCGATCACGGCAGTAAATGTTGCGGATTGAATTTGCAACGAAACATGATCAATAATGTTCTTTGCTCGTATTGGGCCTAGCTGATAATCAGCACTCACTTGATCAAATATTATTTGCATAGCCATTCCACCAATTCATCATTTGACATATAATCATCGGGAACTGAAATTCCACGTTGCACTAATTTACGGCGAAATTGCTCAGCAAAAGGCGGTTGGACGTAGCGATTACGAGTAAATACAGTTCGTGGGTCCCCTTGATCAATAATTTTTCCACCAGCAAGTAAAAGCAGTCGATCTGCTAGGTCCGCCTCATTATGATCATGAGTAATTGAGATAATCGTCAATCCATTTTCCTTTTGGATTTCCTTCAGTTCACTCAGTAAGTTATTACGACTTTTAGGATCCAGCATGATGAATGCTTCATCAAATATCATCAATTCTGGTTCAAGTGCGAGTACCCCTGCAATTGCTACCCGTTGTTTTTGCCCACCAGATAACTGAGATGGATCCTTTTCTCTTGATTCATACATACCGACTTGTTTTAACGCATCCGAAACACGCTGCTTCATTTCTTCATAACTCATATCCAAGTTTTCGAGACTAAAAGCGACATCGTCTTGAACAGTCGTTCCAATCAATTGATTGTCGGGGTTTTGAAAAACAATTCCGACCTTTTCCCAGTAAGTTGATTTCGTTTCTGCTGTCATTGTTTGACCGTTAAATTGGATCGAACCGAATTCAGGTTCTGCTAAACCAACAATCAGTCGCGCAAGCGTTGATTTACCTGACCCATTTTCCCCCAAGACCGTCAACCATTCTCCGCGTTTAACATCTAAAGAGATTTGTGATAAAGCATAATCTTCATTTCTAAGATCATAACGATATGAAACATCTTTAATTGATAGTATTGGGTGTTGCTCCATCTCACTCACATTCCTTTTTAAAACCATAATAATGCCATTCCAAACAAAATAACAATTGAGCCGTTAATTAAGATCAAGTTTTTCACTGCTAGGGGAAATGTTTTTGCTTTAACTTGTTTTCGATTAAATTTTTTTACATTTTGATAAATTGGGACAATAACAATGACAATTCCGAGTAAGAGTGTCGGAACTAGATTTAATAAAACTGCGCCAACTACACTAACAAAGGCAAGAACATAAAGAGCGTTAAATAAATAAATTGCGCGTTGCTTACCAATATAATATGGCAATGTATACCGGTGATTTTTTATATCATCTTCTAGATCACAAATATTATTTGCAAGCATCAGATTCGCGATCGTCAAAACACTTGGCAAAGAAATGATTAAAATCTGGAGTAAAGGTAATAAATCTGCATTGAACTGAAGCTCCAGCCCTTCAATTCTTAAGTTAGCAAGTTTTGCTTGATGGGCATTAATATAAACTGTTAAGAAAATAATTCCGAATCCCATTGTCGCACCAGAAAATACTTCCCCTAAAGGCATCCGAGAGAGCGGGATAGGGCCATATGTGTAAAAAATTCCGATTGCGAAAAAAAGCATGCCAACTAATAATATTAATAAATCTGTTCGATAAACGAGCCATAGTCCGAGCCCAACTGAAATGATTAACATTGTCACAATCGTTGCTCGAACAAGATTTAAAGGAAGCTCAAATTGGCCAATCACATTGTCCGTTTTTCTATAGGTTTCGGAGCTCGCTTTCTGATAGTCAACATAATTGTTAATTGCTGTTGTTGTTAAATCAAACAATAACATCGCAACAAAAAAGATCAATGTATTTACCACATTAAATTGTTCATATTTAAATACAACAAATAAACAACCTATTAAGAAGGGAAATAAACTAGCAATTTTTGTTTGGATCTCAACCAACTTTAAAAATGTAATGAATGACATCTTATCCCCTTCTTTCTATTCCGCGATCAGTTCGAAGCGATCATTTGTTAACTCGAACACATCGTCTAAACCGGAACTTAAAATAACTTGCTGATCTTTAGTAATGAAAATAGCCTCAGCGCCTTGATAGGATTCTATAAAGGCTTTTCCTTGTTCTAATCCCTTTGTAAAAACAACCGTTGATAAAGCATCACCATCAATCGAAGCATCACTAACGATTGATACGCCGGCAATCTCATTATCAAATGGATAGCCCGTATTAGGATTAAGTAAATGGTGATATTGAACACCATCTACTTCTAAATACCTCTCATAAATACCAGACGTAACAATGGATTGGTCTGACACACGAACCCGACCGATAATTTCACCACGAGCTAAAAATGGGTTTTGGATACCAACATTCCACGTATCACCTTGAGGACGTTGACCCATAACAAAGATATTACCACCTAAATCAATAATCGCCGATGTGACACCTTCCTCAATAAATAGTTCATGTATCTGGTCAGTAATAAAACCTTTAGCAATCGCCCCAAAATCAAGTTGCATATTTTCTTCCATTAAATAGACTGACTGTGATTCCTCATCTAGTTCAATTTTTTTATCATCAATTAAAACTAAAACTTGATTAATTTCGTCAGGCGTTGGTTTTCTAGCATCATCATAGCCAATTCGCCATAGATTCGTTAATGGACCTATCGTGACATCGAAGCCCCCATCTGAAAGCTCTCCATATTTAAGACTTTGCTCAATTAAATAATAAAGATCTTCAGAGACCTGAACAGGTTCTACACCTGCATTTTGATTAATTATATCAACCTCTGTTGACTCAATTTCATCACTGAGCATATTTTCTAATTGTTCAATTCGCTCTAACGCTTTATCAATGACATACCCTTTATCTGCATCGTAAACACTTAGGCTAACAACTGTTCCAAGTAAAAACTCTGTTTCTCGATGTGGTGTATCTAATAAATTTGTTTGATTCGACATACAGGCAGACAAAATAAATACACTGACTAAAAGCAATAAAGACTTCCTTATATTTAACATTAACTATGCCTCTCCTTATTTAAAAGCCACTTAAAATTATTTCGGCTAGGAATACAAGCCCCATTTTAACTTGTTTTCACTAAATTGTGAATACTAAAAGATGTGAAGACTAAATTCATTCTTTTTCGAGTTAATTCTATCGATATCTTGAACACTATACAAACTTAACACAGTTATTTGTGTAAAATCTTTAAAAACCCTAGACAACAGTACTAAACAAGTCTACAATAGTTATCGTTGTTCAGGTATTCACACTATTAACTTTTTTTATAACTAACACAAAAATAAAGGAGCGGAGAAAAATGGCTAATAAAAATATCGTTATCATCGGTGCTGGTTATGCTGGAGTTAGTGCAGCAAAGAAATTGGCAAAAAAGTTTAAAAAAGATGATTCAGTATCAATTACCTTAATTGATCGCCATTCTTACCACACGATGATGACCGAGTTACATGAAGTCGCAACACATCGTGTCGAACCAGACGCCATTCAATTTGACCTTGGCCGCTTATTTAACCGGACCAAAGTCAACCTTGTCACTGATAATGTCACTCACGTCGACCATACTTCTAAAACAGTTCAAACAGAAAATGGCGAGTATCAATATGATTATCTCATTTTAGGAATGGGCGCTGAGCCCAACGACTTCAAAACATCTGGTGTTAAAGAGCATGCTTTTACACTATGGTCAATGGAGGATGCTCTTAGATTAAGAAGTCATATCGAAAGTATTGTCGCAAAAGCTTCAATTGAGCATGATCCTGAAAAGCGACGTGCAATGTTAACGTTTGTTGTTTGTGGATCTGGATTCACAGGTATCGAACTTGTCGGTGAATTAGTAGAGTGGAAAGAACGCCTAGCTAAAAATAATAAGATTGATCCTGATGAGATCACACTATACGTCGTTGAAGCAGCGACAACTATTTTAAATATGTTAGGGGATCGCGAAGCAGGTAAAGCCGAAGCTTATTTAACTAAAAATGGCGTAAAAATCCTAAAAGACTCTCCAATTGTCGAGGTTCGTGAACATGAAGTTGTCATCATGGATAAACAAACAATTCCAACTTACACATTAGCATGGACAGCTGGGATTCAGGGGAACTCTGACGTTGAAGAATATGGTATGGAAGAAGCACACGCGCGCCGCCTAAAAGTGAATCAATATATGGAATCTGAACAATATGAAGGTGTGTACGTTGTCGGAGACCTTGCATACTATGAGGAAAAATCAGGAGTTCCTAACCCTCAAATTGTTGAAGGTGCAGAGCAGACAGGGACAACAGCTGCTAAAAACATTATTGCTGAAATAACAAATACAGAGAAGACTGCTTTTGAAGGTAAGTACCACGGGATCATGGTTTCAATTGGTGCACGATACGGTGTTGCTAACCTGATGGGCATCCATTTAAGTGGATGGTTTGCCATTTTCATGAAACACTTAGTTAATTTATATTACTTGTTTACAATCAATAGTGGCTACTATATGGTTAAGTATGTTCAACATGAATTCTTCCAGACAAAAGATAAACGAAATATTTTCCGTGATCTCTTAACACGTTATGGAAATGTTCTCTGGAGCTTACCACTTCGAATCTTTGTTGGTGGTTTCTGGCTTGTTGAAGGTGGTTCTAAGTTATGGGGGCAAGAAATTTGGCAGAAAGCAACGTCAAGTTTTAGCAACATTCCATTACTGTTTAAGGGAATTGGCGATGATTCTTGGTTACTATCTTCAACTGTTAATATGGACTTCCCATGGTTACAAGAGCCAACGAGTGCGGCAACAGAAGCAGCTACAGAATGGGCAGAGCCAGTTTTAAGTAAAATGCCTGGCTGGTTCGCTTGGATCATGGAAATCATGATGCCTAATGTTGAAATAGCTCTATTTATGCAAAAAATGATGGTCTTTATTGAAATTGGAATAGGTCTAGCGATACTATTTGGTTTGTTTACTTGGTTAGCGAATGCTGCAAGTGTGGGCTTCCTAACAATGTTTACTTTAACTGCAATGCTAGGTTGGGATAAGCTTTGGGCCCTTCCTGCTTCAATTGCATTAATGAATGGTTCGGGGCGTACATTTGGTCTTGACTACTGGGTTATTCCTTTTATTCAAAAGAAAGCTGGTAAAGCCTGGTACGGAAAAGTGCGTTCCATCTATCGAGGAAAATAAATTCTTAACTAAATACTTTTAAAATGATCAGCGATTGGCTCTTTTTGATAAAGAGTCTTTCGCTATCTTATTTTTATCATGTATAATAAAATAAGACTAACGATGATACTATTTGAACGCAATCTAAAAAATATTTGTGTTCTTTTGAAAGCACGATCTGAGTGTTATATACAATGCTCGGAAGGGGGGAAGGAAATAAAAAATTTAATCAGCACTTTAAAAATTGGCGATATTATTGTTATTATTCTGCTATTACTTATCTCTTTATTCCCATTTGCAATTTTCACTTGGCAACAAGCACAAATTGATGGTGAAAAATTAATTGCCGTAATTTCAGTAAAGAACGAAGTGATTGAGACCATTAATCTTTCTGACCATGAAGGTCACGAACAGTTTGATATTACAACTCATGATCATGAAATAAATACCGTTGAGTTATCTGACGGTCGTATTCGGATTAAAAGCGCCACGTGTAATGATCAAGTCTGTGTCAGAACGGGCTTCATAAATAAAGCTGGACAAACCATTGTCTGTTTACCTCACCAGCTTGTGATTGAGGTTCAGAATCTTGGTGATGATAATCCAGAAGATGACCTGGTTGATATTATCAGTTCTTAACTTTTATTTTTTAGGATGGTGACCAGATGACAAAAAATCAGCGCCTTGTTTATATTGCTTTATTAGCTGCTCAGGCAGTTATTATTAGTTTGATTGAGCGATCGATCCCATCACCATTCTTCTTTATGCCTGGGGCGAAAATAGGGTTGGCCAATATTATTACTTGTATTGCACTGTACACTTTGTCTGTCAAAGATGCTGGGAAGGTCGTCCTAATTCGGATTATCCTCGCTACATTATTAGGTGGAACTTTATCAACATTTCTCTACAGTTCAGCCGGTGCTTTCTTAAGTTTTTTCTCAATGGTAGCAGTTAAAAAGATGCGACTTTTGCCCGTTAGCCTCATCGGTGTAAGTATGACTGGAGCTGTTTTTCATAACATCGGCCAATTATCTGTCGCAAGTTGGATTGCACAGACACATGCAGTTATGCTTTATTTACCTTTTCAAAGTGTGATTGGCATCATGACAGGCTTTGCTATAGGGATTACAGCAAATTATTTATTGAAACATGTTGAACGATTGCACTACTATACGTATTTAAAATCGACTTAAACGATAATGAAGGAAGGTTTTATCATGGAAATCCATCCGTTCTGGAATGGTTATCCCGAACTTAAAAATCAATTGTTAAAAGTGGATCAAGTCATTCACTCAAACATTAGAGTAAAAGATCTGAAAGTTAGAGGTATTATCAATGACTTTGTCCAATCAGGTGGAAAACTACTCCGACCTGCGTATGCACTGCTTTGCAGTAATATTGGACCTGAGCGAGACGAGGAAAAAACAACTGCATTAGCTGCCTCTCTGGAGACATTGCACATTGCAACACTCATCCATGATGATGTGATTGATCGAGCCGATACGCGCAGAGGAAAAGCAACACTCCATGATTTACATGATAATAAGTTTGCTATCTATGCAGGGGATTATTTGTTTTCTGTTTGTTTTTCAATCTTGTCGAAGTATTCAAGCTCCCTCTCAAGCATTGCCTATAACAGCAGAAGTATGGAGAAGATTCTTGCTGGTGAACTGGAGCAACTTCATTCACGCTTCCAACCTCCTAAAAGTGTGAAAAATTATTTGTCACGTATATCTGGAAAAACAGCTCAACTCTTCGCTTTAAGTTGTTATGTAGGGGCAGTTGAAAGTAAAGCAAGTAAACGCGAAATACGCCGCGCTTGGAATATGGGGCATTATATTGGAATGGCTTATCAAATTACCGATGATATTTTAGATTATCAGGGAGACGGAGAGAAGATGGGTAAGCCTGTTATGAATGATGCAGGACAAGGTATCTTTACGCTACCTCTCATTTATGCCATGCAACATGATCCGGATGCAGTATCTGCGATCTTAAATAAAGGCAATAATTTTACAAATCAGGATCTCGATCAATTAATGATTTGTATTGAGCGTGCCAAAGGAATTGAAAAAGCCCAGGAAATTGCTCGACGCTATACGGAAAAGGCTTTGCAACAGTTAAGTAAATTACCGGATGGCGATTATAAAGAAACACTGTACGAGTTAACGAACCAATTATTAAAGCGAACAACCTAGTGGTTGTTCGCTTTTTATAGTTTAATAATTATTCTACTGTTGTTTCGCCTTCAACTGTTCCTTCGATCGTTGCAGATGCCTCAACATCAGCATTTGCAAACACTAGGTTACCAGTAACTACTGCAGTTTCATCTAATACGAATCCGTCTGCATCAACGTAAACGTCACCTTCTAGAATACCACCTTTAAATAATAAGTTTTCACTTTGGACAACTAAGCGTGGTGTTGTAATTTTACGGTTTGCAGTAATGTTTTGGTCTGCATCAGTCTCATACGCTGCAAATTTACGATAAACATCATTAGCCTCGTCGCCTTGATCATGGAATGTTCCAGTTACGACTAACTCTTCTTCTAGACTGATATCAGTTGTTGGAATGATGATCCATGCACCGTTGTCTCCTGCAGTTGCTTTAAGTTCTTCTGCATCTCCCACAAAAGAAGCTGCTGCTACTACGTCTGTTTCTGTTTCTGTTTCTCCGTCTGTTTCAGTTCCACCGTCTGTCTTACCTGTGTCAGTATCGTTTCCTCCACATGCAACTAACAAACCTACTGCTAACAATAGTGATAAAAATACTCTAAACTTCATATTATTGCCCCACTTTCATATTTTTATTGTTTGTTCAACAATGTGCAAAGTATATATTAGCATGTTTTTTAATATTTGTATATATAAATATATAAATATTAAAAATATTAAATAGTTTGCTAACTTTCTTTTGCAATTCATTTACATTCATACCATTACCCTTTTTTACTGGAATTAAACTTAAAAAAACAAAAAAGTTACTAAACCACATTGCAGTGGGTCTAGTAACCTTTTGAATTTATCAAGTGGGTTAATTTACTTTTCATCATCTATTTAAAATTAATTAGACAGCAAATTATCCTTTTCTAGCACCTCTTCCACCACGCTTAGATTCTGTATGTTTACGTAAAGTAGCTAAACGATCTTCAGAATCCTTCAGGAAGCGATCCATTTTTGATTCGAAATTCTCTGGTCGTACCGGTGGTCTTGATGGTTTACTACGACGCGCTGGAGCTGGATTGTCTTTTGCTTTCTTGATTGATAAGCCAATCTTACCATCTTTTTCAACATTAATAACCTTAACCGTAACGTTATCGCCGACAGATAAATGATCATTAATATCTTTTACATAATTATCAGCAACCTCACTAATATGAACGAGACCGGTTTTTCCTGCTTCTAACTCTACGAATGCTCCAAAATTAGTGATACCCGTTACCTTACCCTGCAATTTGCTGCCTACTTCGATTGACATAAAAAAAATGCTCCTCCTTAAAATTTAAAAACATATATATACGTGCTTAGCTACATTATAGCCAAGCAATGAAAACTCTGTCAATATGCAGGCGTCTCTTCTAACAGTTTAAACACAATTTCTCCTTCTTCAGTGAAGAAATAATTAGTTTTAGCAATGCGCAATACGTAGGATTCATCTTCTAAAAGCTTGATTTCCTCGATTAATGCGGATTCCTCTGTTTTCAGTGCCTGCTTTTCTTGTTCTAACAACTCATACTGAGCCTTTTTCTCGGCATATAGATCTCGTTGACTCATATGGTATGTAAATAGACTTAAGAAGGAAATAACAACGAGCATGCCAAACAGAATGAGCCGTCTCTTCAATAAACGTTTTCTTTTGCGCTGTCTTTCCATGTGTGCATCATATTGGTTCATATATTGTGAGTCAATTCGCGATACTTTTGATTGTCTTCTTGGCATAACACGATTCCTCCTCTATTTCTTTTTACGTTTTAGAACGATATCTTTTATCTTACTATATAACGGTGGCAATGAAACTAAGTATTTCTTCACATTT
>CAZONN010000041.1:0-11620 GCA_964581235.1 uncultured Amphibacillus sp. | reverse complement strand
CAACATTTAAACCAAAAGTCGCACTAGTCAACGAACAAAACCAGATCATAAAAATGCTGGAACAAGAACCACCACTAACGGAAGATTGTTAATCATATTTTATCTGATTTGATTTTTAAGATGGAGCTGATTTGATGAATACATTTGCTGTAGTAGATCTAGAAACCACTGGTAATTCAGCAAATAAAGGCGATCGAATTATTGAAATTGCCATTGTTATATATCAAGAAGGGCAAATCATCAAACAATATAGCCAACTCGTCAATCCAAACCAACATATATCGAGATTCATAAGCTATTTAACTGGGATAACAAATGAAATGGTTAATGATCAGCCGACATTTGCTGAGATTGCTGAAGACGTTTATCACTATTTTGATCATGCCTATTTTGTTGCCCATAATGTCCCGTTTGATCTTGGCTTTTTAAATTATGAACTAAAACAAGCGGGTTTACCGCCAATAACGCAACCAGTAATCGACACAGTAGAATTAAGTAGGATCTTATTACCACAAGCATCCAGCTTTAAACTAGGACATTTATCAGAGTGGTTGAATATCACACATGATGATCCACACAGAGCACTATCAGATGCGCGTGTGACAACAAAATTACTCGATCATTTATTTCAAAAATTAAATACATTACCACAAACGACAATCAAACATTTACAAAAGTTAGAACCAGATTTGAAGAGTCATTTAGATGCGATTTTGCTTAGTTACGCAGAAAATACAAAACAAAAAACAGCTGTAAATGAACCATTCAGTTATGCCTATAATCTTGCTTTTAAATCAATTGAACAGGATCAACAAACAAAAGAGACGCAGAAGATTTCATTTGGTGCTTATCTTGACCAATTATTTAGTGAGCAATCCCAATTAAAAAAATTGATTCCGAATTATGAGGAGCGTCCTGGTCAGAGGGAAATGGCGGAGTCTATCTATCACGCTTTTCAAAGTGAACAGCACGCTTTAATAGAAGCAGGGACAGGAACGGGTAAAACATTGGCTTATCTTATTGCTGCCTGCTTTCAAGCTATCCAACACGATCAAAAAGTTTTGATTAGTACATATTTAATTCAATTACAGGAACAGTTGCTTAACGAAGAGTGGCAACAATTAAAAAGTGCTTTACCGTTTCACTGCCAAGTTGCCGTTTTAAAAGGTAAGAATCATTATTTGAATCTGGCAAAATTTAATCAAGCTCTACAGGAAGAAAGCTATAATTATGACCAAGTTTTATCGAAGGCCATATTACTTGTCTGGCTTACAGAAACAAGTACGGGTGATTTTGATGAAATTCAACTTCCGTCAAGTGGATATCAATTAATTAAACGAATTTCAGCAAGTAGCGACACTAATTTTGTGCAAAATGACGATAGTTTTGCAAATATTTATTATCAAACTGCGAAAAGCAATGCAGAAGCAGCGGACTTGTTGATTATCAATCACTCTTTGTTAGCAGATGCAATGAAACGAGAAGATGGTTTATTGAGCTTGTATGATAAATTAATAATTGATGAAGCTCATCATTTAGAACATGTTGTAGCAAGTCAATTCGGACTTCAATTGAACTCCGTTTCTCTTCATAAAAAACTTAAATCCATTGATCAATTTGTTGAATACACAACTTTTGACGATGGATCAATTAAAAGGAATCTACGGCGATTTATCGAAGCAGCGATTGAAGAAAATGATTTGCTGTTTCGTTATCTTTACCATTATGTAAATAAAAAGCGCGGGAAAAATACGAGCAAAAGCGACTTGGGCCGAGCACAAATCTTAATTGAGGACCAAGATCATCAAGATTGGCATGTTGTCGTAGAAATGGCCGAGCGATTAGAATTTGCATTATCCGATTTAATTCGTCAACTCGATCATCTGAAGTTTGATGACTTTAATCAGATGAAAAAGGTTTTATTTAGTGAAGAATTAGTTGAGGTTAAACAAACTATTAATGAGTTTTTTAGATCTATCTCTCAGTATAATAACGTAAAATGGCTTGAAACTGATCGTTTAGGAACTCAGAAATCTGTCTATTTATATCAACAACCATTGAATATTGATCAATCGATTAATGATCATTTAATCCATCAATTAGATAGTATCGTTTTTACCAGTGCATCGCTATCTGTTTCAGGCAGTTTTAGTTTTATTAAAAGTGAACTTGGTTTATTAGAAGACAATGTGATTGAACATAAAATTCCATCACCATATGATTTTCAAGACCAAGTTCAATTCTTAATTCCTAATGACTTTCCAATTGCGAAATTTGATGATCTCGATCCATTTATTGAAGCAACATGTGAGCTTATTTTTACCATGGCTGATTTAACGAGTGGCCGAATGCTTATTTTATTTAATTCTTATGATATGCTAAGAAAAGTATATTTTTTATTGAGAGAGCTGTTTGATGATCAATACTTGTTAATTGCTCAAGGAATTACGAGTGGGAGTCATGAACGATTAAAGAAAAATTTCCAAAACTTTGAACGCTCAATATTATTAGGGACAAATGCTTTTTGGGAAGGGCTAGACATTCCTGGGGATGACCTAACAGCAGTTGTGATTGTTCGCTTACCGTTCGATTCACCAAATCATCCAGTTGTTAAACAAAAACATGAACTGATAACTGCAGCAGGTAAAAACCCGTTTTTATTACACACGCTTCCCAATGCCGTCATTCGATTTAAGCAAGGATTCGGACGATTAATCAGATCACAATCAGATCGTGGGATTATCGTTGTCTGTGATGATCGGATCATGAATAAGAGCTATGGTAAGACATTTATTGATTCAATCCCAAACGTTCCAATTTTTCATCGACGGACAAATGAATTACTGGAATTAACAAACGAATGGCTGTAAACAAGCAAACTATTCTTTAGAATTAATGAAGATTCAGGTGATATTAGCTAAAGAAAACAGAATTTTTCGAAGAACTCCAAAATAACTGGTATAATATAATCTGGATTGTAACGAGGTAACGAGTAGATTTTTAAATTATTAAAAGGTTGGGATCAGATTATGACTAGACACGACAATCAAGCTAACTATTTTTTCAGTTCCGGATTGAAACTTAACCAGATAGATGAGTTTGTCTGGATATGAAAACACATTCGGTTAAGTCGATTAAACTTAATCGACTGAAAATCTTTATTGGACTTATAACCGCATTGGTACTAGCTTTATTAGGGTATTCAGTTTATCTTTATCGATATATTGATGAGAATAAAACAGAAAATTACCTTGTGACAGAAGCACGTGTCACTGAAGAATTAACATTAAAGTCCATTGATAATATCTCCCGATACCATGGGACGATTCCTTATCATGTTGTTGAAGCTATCACAAACGATCAAGAAGCATTGCTTATTTTTGTCGATCAATCAGACGAATCAGCACCCCTGATTGTCTATTCAAAGTCCGATTTGATAACGGATGAAGCTATTTTATCAGATTGGAAAGCAGAAACAACTTATCGCGAAATTTATCAAACGCAGTACGGTTTACGAAATGAGATTCCATTATTAGAAATTATTTATCTTGATCATAGTGAACGACTCAGTTACGATTATTATCGTTTAGATAACGGAGCGTTTGACAGCGGGATTTCATTTGCAAATAAATCAAAATAAAAGTAGGTGACGAGATGAATTTATCAAATCGAGTACAAAGTTTAACACCATCTTCTACATTGGCCATAACGGGAAAAGCAAAAGCTTTGAGGGATGCTGGCCATGATGTTATCGGATTAGGTGTGGGAGAACCTGATTTTAATACACCAGACTATATTATTGCTGCAGCTGAAAAAGCAATGAAGACTGGTTTAACACGATATACTCCATCTGGAGGTATCCTTGAATTAAGACAAGCTATTGCAAACAAAATGGATCGTGACCACAAACTAACGTATCAACCTAACCAGGTGATCGTGACAACTGGTGCAAAACACGCACTATACACATTGTTTCAAGTCCTTTTAAATAAAGGTGACGAAGTGATCGTACCAGCACCTTATTGGGTCAGCTATCCAGAACAAATTAAATTGGCGGAAGGTGAGCCGATTTTTGTTCATGCTCAAGAAGAAAATAATTACAAATTAACTGCCGAACAAGTAGAAGCAGTTATTACCGAAAAAACAAAAGCAATCGTGATTAATTCGCCGAACAATCCAACTGGAATGATGTACACAGAAGCTGAATTACAAGCGATTGGTGAAGTTTGTTTGAAACACAATCTATTAATTATTTCAGATGAAATTTATGAAAAACTAACTTATTCTGAACAAAAACATTTATCGATCGCACAGTTATCTGAAGATCTAAAAAAACAAACAGTTGTCATTAATGGCGTTTCCAAGTCACACGCGATGACAGGCTGGCGAATTGGCTACGCTTGTGGGGATGCCACACTTATCAATGCAATGACAAACTTCGCTTCGCATGCAACATCAAATCCAACAACAATCTCACAATATGCAGCATTAGCTGCTTATCAAGCAAATGATGATGAGATTGAATTGATGAAAAAGTCATTTAAAGAGCGACTAGAGACAGCTCATGAGTTATTAATTCAAGTACCTGGCTTTAGCTGTATTAAACCTCAAGGTGCGTTTTATCTGTTTCCGAATGTATCAGAAGCACTGAAGCTAACTGGTTTTACTAATGTCGATGATTTCTCAGCTGCGATTCTTGAGCAAGAAAAAGTTGCGATTATCCCGGGCTCAGGATTTGGCGCCCCAAATAATGTGCGTTTATCATATGCAACTGATCTAGATCAGTTAACAGAAGCGATTAAACGAATTGAAAGATTTATGAAAAACAATCAAAAATAATGACTACGTTTATTAAACCGTCTTTATCCATAATTCAAACAACAATAAACTGTATAGTATTAGTGAGTGATCGTCACTCACTAATACTATTTTTTTCACTAAACCAATGATTTCAGCTGGTATGAAATTAATTCAATTGTTCTTCGTTTAATAAATTATGTTAGAATAAGACGAGAGGTGACGAAGATGAAAGAATTATATCAAACGGTTTTTTCAGATCAAATGACCGTTCCGAAAAAACTATTTGTTAACTATAAGCAGCTATCAATTGATGAACAAGAATTAGTCGTTATTTTGCATATTCATCGATTTAGTCAGGAAGGACTTCTATTTCCAACTCCATTTAAATTGGCAGAACTAATGACAATTGATGAGCATAAATGTAGCCAGTTATTGAGGCAATTAATTCAGAAGGACTTATTAACAATCATTGAATTTCAATCTGAAAACGGAATTGTCAATGAACGATATTCACTAGAACCGTTATGGGAGAAACTATACCAAAAGCAGGCTGAGAAACAAGTAGATACAGCTTCTAGTGATCAATTGATGAACATATTTGTTTTATTTGAACAAGAATTTGGTCGGGCATTATCACCGTTTGAAATTGAAACAATAAATATTTGGCTAGATGAAGAAAAAATTGAACCCTCATTGATTAAAGCGGCATTAAGAGAGTCTGTCTTAATGAGTAAATTAAATTTTAGATATATTGATCGGATTTTAAGTGAGTGGAAGAGAAAAGGGATTCGTACAGTTGATCAAGCTCGAGAGCAGTCGAAAAGTTTCCATCAAAACAAACAAGTCACATCAAGTCCTCGACCAAAAGTCGATCCAGCAATTTATTACAATTGGTTAGAGGAAGAAGACTAAAGAGTTAAAATTTATAAGGAGAGAAAGCATGTTAAATTTAAAGCAAATTCGTTACTGTTTAGACGTAATGACTGAAATGTTCCCAGATGCAGATTGTGAGCTCGTCCATGACAATCCATTTGAATTATTAGTCGCGGTTGTTCTATCTGCACAAGCAACTGATGAGCACGTTAATAAAGTAACGAGTGAGTTATTTAAGAAATATAAAACACCGACAGATTATATTTCGGTACCTTTAGAAGAATTACAGAACGATATTAGATCGATTGGTCTTTTTAGAAATAAAGCTAAAAACATTCAGAAGTTATCTCATAAATTATTAGATGAATTTGATGGTAAAGTTCCACAAACAATCGAGGAATTGGAGTCACTTGCTGGAGTCGGAAGAAAAACAGCAAATGTTGTGGCTTCTGTCGCATTTGGTGTACCAGCGATTGCAGTAGACACTCATGTCGAAAGAGTCGCTAAGCGATTGGGTATTTGTCGATGGAAAGATAGCCCGTTAGAAGTAGAAAAGACGTTAATGCGTAAAGTACCAAAAGTAGAGTGGAGTGAGACACATCATCGTTTAATCTTCTTTGGTCGTTATCACTGTAAAGCTAGGACACCAAATTGTGATGAGTGTGAATTGTTAAGTCTTTGTCGAGAAGGACAGAAGAGGTTGAGGAAAAGGGAGTCAATGCTATAAAAGTTAATTAAAACAAAACTAACCCGATACGGATACTCGTATCGGGTTAGTTGTTCTAAACAATTAATTGTCTTCATTTCCTTCAGGTGGGGTCACCTCGTCATCTTCACCATCAACTGATGGATCGGGTTCAGGATCCACAGGTTCTTCTGGTTCGACAGGTGGTTCAGGTGCCACCGGTTGTTCGGGCACTTCAGGTTCCTCAATTTCTTCTGGTTCTTCTGGTTCTTCTGGCTCTTCAATCACTTCATCTGGAATTCTAATTTCTATCCGTCTTACTTCACTCGTAGAATCAGCATTATTACTACTTACTGCAGTTACTTCTATCAAATAAGTAGCACCTCTTTCAACACTACTAATGGTAAATGAAAGATCAGATGTTTGTGAATCACTGCTTGAACCACCTTCAATGCCATAATTAACAATGTAGTTGACGTTTTCATCATGAGGATGTGACCATTCAATTACTATTTGATCAGCTTCTTCATCATATTGAGCAGATAATCCTGTCACTGGATCAATTCGGTCAAACTGTTCAGAACGCTCAGTTGGTTCATAGCCACGCTTGAACAATTCGGTTACAATTTGTGAATCTGGTGTGTATTCACTTGGTAATTGTAGTGGATTTGTTCCGCGTTCTACTTTAACACGTACGACTGAATCCGGCATGACAAAATCAGCAGTTTCGATATTAGCGGAAAGCTCGCTCATTGTCTGTCTAAATAATTCTCTAGATATTGACGTATAACCAGATGGAATAGAACGTGTTGAGTCGGTATATCCTGTCCACACTGATATTGTAAATTTGGTTGTATAGCCAGCAAACCATGAGTCAACATTTGAATCTGTCGTTCCGGTCTTGCCAACCATTGGTAAACCAGAAATATTTGCAGCTGTTCCTGTTCCATTTTGAACAACTGAACGAAGCATATCTGTTACCATATATGCGGTTGCATCTGACATGACAGCAACTGGTTCAGGCGTTAATGATACTTCACGTCCGTCTCCATAAATTACTTTAGTGACTGCATAAGGTTCGTTATAGATACCAGCATTTCCAAACGCAGAATAGGCACCAGCCATATCTAATGCAGATACACTTAATTTCGAACCTCCAATACCGTCACGAATATTTAAACCATTGGATGGTATAGTAAGGCCTAATTTTTCAGCAAATTCTGTAGCTTGGCCAATTCCAACCTCATTTAATGTGTGAAGAGTAGGGACGTTAAGCGAGCGTTGCATCGCATAACGTGCAGAAACGTTACTTCCGTATTCATCATTCCAGTTTTTAACAGGTTTACTGCCAGTTACTTCGTATGGGCCATCATTTTTAATTGGTTGATATGTTGACCAATTTAAATATTCGATTGCAGGTCCGAAGCTTAAAATCGGTTTGATCACAGAACCAGGTTGGCGTTTAGCTTGAATCGCCATATTAAAGCCACCAATTTCACGATTTCTCCCACCGCCAATTGCTTGAATTGCACCAGTATTTGTCTCAATTACGGCAATACCAGATTGTAACTCCTCATCAGGATAAGCAATTGGACTGTTTGACGATAATAAATACTCGACATGTTCTTGTGCTTCTGGAATTAATGTCGTATGAATAATTAACCCATCATTATAAATATCCAAATCAAGTTTTTCTTCCACTTCTATTCTAACTTGATCAAGAAACGCTTGGTAAGGTGTAGCCGTTCTTTCAGTTAGATTGAGCATATCCTCTACTTTAACGGCTGCAGCTTCATCTGCTTCAGTTTGAGTAATTTTCTCATGGCGCACCATTAACTTTAAGACAGTGTTCATTCTTTCTTGTGCCAGATCTGGATTTACGGTTGGATCATAAGCAGACGGCCGTTGTGGTAAACCAGCAAGAAGTGCCGCTTGCGGTAACGTTAAGTCATCTAAATCAGTGATACTGAAATATGTCTCCGCTGCAGTCGCAACACCAAATGCACCGTTTCCGTAATAAATTTTATTTAGATACATTTCAAGGATTTCTTCTTTTTCATAGGCACGATCTAATTGTAATGCTAACCATTGTTCTTGAACTTTTCGTTTCATCTTTTTTTCAGGTGATAATAATGAACTTTTGATTACCTGTTGTGTGATCGTACTACCACCTTCGGCACCAAAGCCATCAGTAATATTAGCAAAAATAGCCGCTACACTTCGTTTAAGATCAACGCCAGGATGAGTGAAAAATCTAACGTCTTCTGTAGCTAGTACAGCATCTACTAAGATATCTGGTAAATCTTCATAACCAATTTTGGTTCGCCGTTCTTGTCCGAGATCCGCGAACAGATCACCATTTCCATCTAACACTTTTGTAGAGGCTGGATCCCCCAATAGTGAGTGATCAAGCTTAGGTGTAGTAAAGATATAAGAACTGAACACAATTAAGACTGCAAGGACCGCTACACCCAAAATCACTGCTGTTATTTGGGTAATTCTTTTCAATACTGACTTTTTATTTTTCTTGTTATTTTGTTCTGCTTTACGTCTTGCGACACGCGACTGACTATTGTCTGTCATGCACATCGACCTCCATTCTTAAAAAAACAGTTGACTAATTATTTTTATATAATCAACGATTGCAGGGTAGTGTGTTGGGATTTCAAAGCCTTCATCAACAAAATATTGATGGGGGATTGACTTTCTACCTGCAATATCATATTGACGATCCCAGATAGGAAAAAGTTTCGTTGCATCAAGAAAATAAGTTTTCCCTAGAGTTTTAAATCTAATTATGACAAAAGCAATCCCGTCATGTTTAATAATTTCCTTCATATGTTCAATTTGATGTTCATGAAAGTTATGAAGGGGGAAAGACGTCTTATTCCGTGTTTCTTTTGCTTCAAAATCAAGATAACGCCCACGGTACAAACCGTTGTAATCAGTTGTTGATGCTTGTTTGAAATAAGCTTCTTTAATGACAGCTGCACTTCGTTTTGGATAATCAACTTTTACAATTTGTACAGGTGTCGGTTTTTTATGGATGACACAAATATCGTGGGTTAAATAATATTGATTTGTCTCATTAATATCTTCTTCTAGTGTCATACCGCGATTACCAAATGATTGTTTATGATTGACTGAGTTTTTAATTGAACGTTTTTGTCCATTTGGATAATTCATTTAAAATCTCCTCCTGCATAACACTATCATAGCAGATTATACCCTATTTTGAGAACTAAAAAACTAGACTGCTAATTTCAAGGGATTAGCTTGAATCAGGACTATTATCATTATAAGCAAATTTCCTCATATATATAATCAGAATGTTTTAATTAAAATTGCAGAAATAACACTAGTTTTATTGGATCGACACTAGTTTTGTCAGGCATGCAGGGATTTAAGAGTTGATTGACTAATACAATACGTATCTAAGAAAAAGGAGTTGTTGATATGTCTCAATCAGATCAAGTCAAAGAATTTAAGGCACAAATTGTTCAGTTAAATAGTAAACTAATTCAAATCGAAAAAAAATCGCACTTAAATCTGATTATGTTATTTGTGCTAATCATGAAAAGTATGTCACTGAGATTTTAAAATACTATAAGAAAATGGCCATGCCGATTTAATTCTTTGAAAACATGTGCTGATTGATATGCTATTTTGTTTAGATACTAATTTAGTTTACCACGCGCACCAATCATGCTAAAATTTTAATGAAAGGTGAGATGCGAAATGTTAATAAAACTTACTAATGAGCTACAACATGCGAGTCAGCTGCTTAAAGATAAATTTTTGACCAATGAACCTCCGGAAAATGTGAGGGATTCAGATTTTTTTCAAAAAGTGAAATCAGAAACGGAACCTCTATTTGTTCTCGCCGAGGAATGGGAAAAACAGGCTTTAGATGCAGTTAAACAACGGAAAATTCACGTCCATCCTCAACAAGTTGAGGCGACGAGAGAGAATTTTGAATTGATTTTACTTCATAGTTATTATATAGATGTTAAGAGACAACGTTATATGGAGTTAATCCAAGCAATTGATTATGTTTGCGATCAGCTAAAATAACAAAATTTAAGTAAAATAATGATAATATGGCTAAAAGCCCGCTACCTCTTGGACATTTGATCATAAGCTATTATGAATTAAGTATACAAAGGGGATAAAAATGCATAGACCTAGACCATATTGTCAAGCGCCAGCAAAAACAGTTGTCTGTCCGACAAAGCAGAAGTGTATTAATACGACTAGTTTTAGTAACGTAAATTATGTGCATCCTACGCATACGACGGTTATGGACCAACATACAATTCAAAATACTCATTATTACCCGCAAACAACGTCGTGGGGGCAAACTGTTAATCAAACAAATGTTTATGGAGAGCAAACTTGGCCACAAGGTTTTCAAGCTAACCAAGTTAATCCACCAAGAAACAGAGCTAATTGGTTTTAACCTTATAAGAGGAGCTGGTTATAATAACCAGCTCTTTTTATTTTAGAAGCTGCATATGTTAAAATGAAGTCATTGAATAAATAGCAGAAAGGGTATCGTTAATGGAAAAAACAATGACAGTAACAGGCTATAAGTCGTATGAACTTAATATTCGATCAGCAAATGATGAACGGTTGCCATATATAAAATACGCTTTAAAACAACGGCTAATTGGTTTTATAGAAAACGGTGGGGAATGGATTTTAACTTCTGGACAGATTGGCATCGAATTATGGACTTGTGAAATTGTTGCTGAGCTAAGAGAAGAGTATGACATTAAATACGCGATTATCCCGCCATTTAATAATCAGGAGCAAAGATGGTCAGAACCAGACCAAGAATTGTATCATCAGTTAATTTTGGAGGCTGATTACTATGCACTGCTTTATAAAGACGACTATAAAGGTCCTCAGCAATTTACGACAAAAGATGGCTGGTTAATTGAAAAGAGTGACTGTTGCTTAATGTTGGTCGATGATCAGTTTCCAGGTAGTGTTAAGTATTTCTTAGAACGGGCGAGAACTTATAGTGAATTGAATAACTATCCAATTTATTATCTAACACCAGACGATTTAAATGATACAATAAGAGAATTACAAGAAAATGATCAAAGACTTTAATAGTCATTGACATTTAGCTCAAAGTTTGAAAAAATGAAGACAGAGTTATGTCAAATATGAGGTGAAATAATAATGGCTACAAACAGTCAGTTAACGACTAAAGATATTTTAGACAAAAATTTCAAAACAGCTATGAGAGGTTAT
>CAZONN010000040.1:0-11791 GCA_964581235.1 uncultured Amphibacillus sp. | reverse complement strand
TTGATCTCGATCAAGCACGACAACTATTAATTGAAAAAATGGCTGATTATCAAGCGTACCAAGGGATTCGAGTGATTATCGTTTTTGATGCATATGAAGTGAAAGGTTTGGAGTCAAAGGCGTCAAAGTATAATGTTGAAATTATTTATACGAAGGAAAAAGAAACGGCGGATCAGTGTATTGAACGATTAGTAAAGCAAATTATTAATGTTCAAACAAAAGTATACGTAGCAACGAGTGACTTTACCGAGCAAAGAACGATCTTTCAGCAAGGTGCTTACCGTAAGTCCGCGCGTGAGCTAGCGATTGAAGTCAATCAAATAAAAAAGGATATTTCCAACGATCTAAGAAGCTTTGAAACGCAAAGAAAAGGGAGATCCCTCCCAATAAAGCAAGATATTTTAGCTCAATTCGAAAAAATGAGGCGTGGAGGGGATTAAAACGACTAGTTGACGGAACGTAAGCGCTTACTGTATAATATTACTATTAGAAACTTTGGGGGAGTTCGGCTTGGAGAAGCAGCATCAAGGTGTGGGCAATCAAATCACCTTTTTTGATCGACTTGATGATAGTGAGATTATCAAGCTTGTTCGCCAAGGAAATGGGCAAGCATTAGATTTCTTGATCCAAAAATACCGAGCGTTCGTTCGTATAAAAGCGAGCGCTTACTTTTTGATAGGCGCGGATCATGAGGATATCGTGCAAGAAGGAATGATCGGTTTATATAAAGCCGTTCGAGATTATCAAGATACGCACCGAACATCATTTCGCGCTTTTGCAGACCTGTGCGTGAAAAGGCAGATTATTACAGCGATTAAAGCGGCAACAAGACAAAAGCATATTCCGCTTAATTCATATGTCTCTTTGGACAAACCCATTTATGATGAAGAATCAGAAAGAACCTTATTGGACGTTTTAACGAATGCCGAAAAAATCGATGATCCTGAGGAGCTAATTATTAATCAGGAAAAGCGAGGTTTGGTTGAGGGAAAACTTACTGAAATGCTAAGTCGCTTTGAGTCGGATGTGCTCTATCTTTATCTAGACGGACGAACCTATCAGGAAATATCTATTGAATTAAACCGCCATACTAAAGCAATTGATAATGCTCTGACAAGAATAAAAAGAAAACTAGAACGTTACCTAGATGTAGCAGGAGTAGAATTATAAGTGATTTCAAATCGAACGTTGACACGGTTTGACAAGCATGCTACATTAGAAGACGTGCTAGATTAATAATAAGGTGATAATAATGAAGAAAAAGATAGCCCTCGCTTGTGAAGTGTGTGGAAGTCGAAACTACCATTCTGATAAAAATTCGACAAGCACAGAACGGTTAGAACTGAAAAAGTTTTGTAAAAGATGTAACCAACATACGTTACATCGAGAAACAAAATAAGCTGTACTTATTAATAAATTGATCATACTTAATGGATAAAAATTTTATGTTTGGAGGAACTCCTTGTGAAAGCTGTATCATTTTTAAAGAATGTTTCGCGAGAAATGAAAAAAGTCTCTTGGCCGGGTAAACAAGAATTATACCGCTATACTGTGATCGTTGTTGTAACAGTTGTTTTAATCGCACTATTCTTCACAGTCGTCGACTTTGGCATCAGCCAAATTTTGAATCTTTTCTTTGATTAGTAAAGTGAATTTTGTGTTATAATGAGAGAAGCATAAATCGAGTGACCTACAACCCGTATTAACGGGTTTTTTTAAATTGAAAATTAATAGTAAATTTTGATTAACGAACAAGGAGGTTTAAAAATGGAGAAACAATGGTATGTTGTGCATACGTATTCAGGATATGAAAATAAAGTTAAAGCAAACCTGGAAAAAAGATTAGCATCGATGGGTATGGAAGATAAGATCTTTCGCATTTTAGTTCCCGAAGAAGAAGAGACAGAAATGAAACAAGGTAAGCGTAAAGTCTCAATGAAAAAGGTGTTCCCGGGCTATGTTTTAACAGAAATGATCATGACGGACGACTCTTGGTATGTTGTTCGAAATACACCTGGAGTGACTGGTTTTGTTGGATCAGCAGGGTCCGGCTCTAAACCGACGCCACTTTTGCCAGAAGAAGCAGAAATGATTCTTAAGCGAATGGGTATGAAGGAAGCAGAAATCGAGGTTGATTTCGAAGTTGGTGAATCAATTACGGTTGCAGATGGACCGTTCAGTGATTTCACTGGTGAGATTGAACAAATCGATATGGACCGTCAGAAGGTTAAGGTTCTTGTTAATATGTTCGGCCGTGAAACGCCAGTTGAATTAGATTTTTCACAAGTTGAAAAACTGTAGTATAACTAAACCAATAAATTAGGTGTAGCCGGATTCCTGGGCACGTGGGTGGGACTGCGATTACTCGCCCTCTCGAAGACCATTTGCTATTCTCGCAGGAGTTACCATTTGCCGTTTCAATCACTTGATCGGATTTCTCTAATTTGAATAGCGATTTACTTAACAGAAAATAAATGTGTCCAACTCTTGCAATATAAAGTTTAACGTGCTAAAATCTTAATGTTCTTTATGCCTCGAGTTTCAAGACGATAATAGATATGAACATGAGTGGGAGGGCTAACACCCTGTGACCACATCACGGACTTAAGGAGGTGTGTCTCGTGGCTAAAAAAGTAATTAAAGTTGTAAAACTACAAATTCCAGCAGGTAAAGCAAACCCAGCTCCACCAGTAGGACCGGCATTAGGTCAAGCGGGTATTAATATCATGGGTTTCTGTAAAGAATTTAACGCTCAAACTCAAGAGCAAGCTGGTTTGATTATTCCGGTAGAAATCTCGGTTTTTGAGGACCGTTCATTTACGTTTATTACAAAGACTCCACCAGCTGCTGTATTGCTTAAAAAAGCAGCGGGTATCGACAAGGCGTCAGGTGAACCAAATCGTAACAAGGTAGCTACAGTTAAGCGTGCTCAAGTACAAGAAATCGCTGAATTGAAAATGCCAGATTTAAACGCAGCTGATGTTGAAGCGGCTATGAGGATGGTCGAAGGTACTGCTCGCAGTATGGGTATTACGATCGAAGATTAATTTTAGTTGTATGTTGATTAGGGTTGCGTAGGTGGTTGAGTTGCCATTACGCAACCTTTTTGCAGAAGATGGACTGAGGCATAGTCAAACTCACCTACTTATCAATTGGGTAGGGCTTGTTTTATTAAGTGGGAGGTATAACCGCTAACACCACATTCTAGGAGGAAAAAATAATGGCTAAAAAATCAAAAAAGCAACAAGAAGCTTTAAAGTCAATTGACCGTACAAAAGTATACGGCATTGAAGAAGCTCTTAAATTAGTTAAAGAAAACGCAACAGCAAAATTTGACGAAACGGTTGAAGTTGCTTTTCGTTTAGGAATTGACCCTAAAAAAGCAGACCAACAACTTCGTGGCGCAATGGTTTTGCCACACGGAACAGGAAAGACACAATCGGTTCTTGTTTTTGCTAAAGGTGAGAAAGCAAAAGAAGCAGAAGCAGCTGGTGCAGACTTTGTTGGAGATGAAGAGTTAATCAACAAAATCAATCAAGGATGGTTAGGCTTCGATGTGATCGTTGCTACACCTGACATGATGGCTGAAGTTGGTAAACTAGGTCGCGTTTTAGGGCCAAAAGGCTTAATGCCGAACCCTAAAACAGGAACAGTTACTTTCGAAGTTGAAAATGCTGTTCGAGAAATTAAAGCTGGTAAAGTAGAGTACCGTGTTGACAAACAATCAAACGTGCATGTTCCAATTGGTAAAGCATCATTTGAAATAAATCAACTAGAAGAGAACTTTAAAGCAATTGCTGATGTTATCGTTAAGGCGAAACCACAATCTGCTAAAGGTATATATCTGCGTAACGTGGCTGTGACATCTACAATGGGTCCGGGCATTAAAATTGATACATCTGTTTTAACTGCAAAATAAACCTTGACATCATTAAAGCTTATCGCTATAATGACCTAGGTTAAAATAATAAGTTATACCGTAGACAGCAGGGGCTCATTTAAGCTTAATAGCCTGCCGAGGTGTTGGATTAAAGGCAATGATTATCTTAGATGATATTTGCCCAATCGTTCACACATTCTCCCCCTTGCGTCTATGTCGATGCGAGGGGTTTTTTAATAAACGAATTCGTTTTTACGGTATGGTTGAACAATAAATGGGAGGTGGAATCATGTCAAAAGTTATGGATAAAAAGAAACAAGTTGTTTCAGAAATCGCAACTAAATTCCGTGACAGTCAATCAACAGTACTAGTTGACTATCGTGGACTAGACGTTGCGGAAGTTACTGAACTACGTAAACAACTTCGTGAAGCAGGTATTGATTATAAAGTTTATAAAAACTCGATGTCACGCCGAGCGGCAGCTGAAGTTGAGCTTTCTGAACTAGATGATATTTTAGTTGGACCAACTGCGATCGCATTTAGTAATGATGATGTTGTTGCTCCTGCAAAAATTATTAATAATTTTGCGAAAGAGCACAAAAACCTTGAAATCAAAGGTGGCGTTATTGAAGGTAATATCGCAACGCTTGATCAAATCAAGGAACTTGCAGATCTTCCAAACTACGAAGGTTTACTATCTATGTTACTAAGCGTTCTTCAAGCACCAGTTCGAAACTTTGCTTATGCAGCTAAAGCAATTGCAGAGCAAAAAGAAGAACAAGATGCATAATCGGATTAAAATATATTAAAAAACTCAAACAATTATTAGGAGGAAATAAGAATGTCTAAAGATCAAATTATTGAAGCGATTAAAGAAATGTCAGTTCTTGAATTAAATGATTTAGTTAAAGCAATTGAAGAAGAGTTCGGCGTAACAGCTGCAGCTCCTGTTGCAGTAGCAGGTGGAGCAGCAGGCGGAGCTGCAGAAGAAGAGAAAACAGAATTTGACGTTGTTCTTGCCGATGCGGGTGCATCGAAAATTAAAGTTATTAAAGTTGTGCGTGAAATCACTGGTCTTGGTCTTAAAGATGCAAAAGATCTTGTTGACAAAGCACCAGGCACTATTAAAGAAGGCGTAGACAAAGCAGAAGCAGAAGAAATGAAGACTAAGCTTGAAGAAGCAGGCGCTTCTGTAGAATTAAAGTAAGCTAAACTAAATAATGAAGGCTCGTCTAATATAGGCGAGCCTTTGTTTACTACTTTCTAGAGGATAAGTCGTGATCAGCAAAGTGTAACAATTGTCAGCCGGAGAAACTTAAACCACAAACAAAAAGTAGGTGCTAACAATATGTCTGAGCAATACTTTACTCGACATCCCCAAACTAAAAGCAACCCCAAAACATGGACGTACGAACTACGGGACCAAGTCCTTACATTTAAAAGTGATACAGGTGTTTTTTCTAAAAATACTGTTGACTTTGGTTCGAGAACCTTAATTGAGGCGTTCATACTTCCTGAAACTGAGGGCGCAATTGTTGATTTAGGCTGTGGATATGGTCCGATTGGATTATCAATCGCAATGGCCTATCCAGATCGACAAGTCATCATGGGTGATATCAATGAGCGTGCAGTTGAATTGGCCAAAGAAAATGCGGAAAAAAATAAACTAAACAACGCTCAAGTATTTTTGAGTGATCAGTTTAATGGACTTCCGGATCAGGCGTATGCAGCGGTATTGGTTAATCCGCCAATTCGAGTTGGAAAGAAGGTTGTCCATGCCATGTTTGAGCAGGCTTATCGATACCTTTGTACCGACGGTGAGTTATGGGTCGTGATCCAAAAGAAACAAGGTGCACCTTCTGCAATACAGAAAATCGAATCAATTTTTCGAGAAGTAGAAGTTGTTAAGAAAGAAAAAGGTTACTTTATTATCCGGGCAATAAAATAATTAAGAGTGTTTGACTCTAATTTATGTTTGTGGTAATATAAGAAGATGGCAGTGGCCTGCTTTGTTGTAAGGTGCCACTTTTAAAAAATGTATATATTCTTAATTTATTGGACAAGATGGTTAGAACGGAGTAGAGGGGCTTGGTTGATTTGAAAAGCAATAGTCAAGTGGGAACCTCTTTTTACTGACGGTTACTAATCACTCTTTATGTTCTCGCATAAATTAAGATAAACTTGTTGGTAATCTTTCTTTTGGACATAGACTAAGTGCACTTAAGAGGTTAATGGAGAAAGTTTGCAACAAGTGTTTAATTATCTTTAAATACCCCCGAGTGGAGGGTGTTATATTCCGCTCTAGCAATACGTTATTCAACGCCTCTGCTTATTGATAAGCAGGGCACGCAATCACAAAGCTTACGACGTTATTGTAAGTTTTTTTGTTCGATCAATACCGAACAAGTAACATGTTTAAATTATACCTTTTCCAATTAATAAGTCAATAGTCGAACGTAAATATTGACAGGATAAGGTGCAGGGAACTTAATCAGCTTTATTAATTAAGTTTTTATTAACTTTTATGTCAAAAGTAGAAGGAAAGCAATATCCTCATGGCAATTAATTGAGGGAGAGTTTTTCTAATCTTGATTTGAGGGGTGAAGCAGTTGACAGGTCAACTAGTTCAGTATGGACGGCACCGCAAGCGCAGAAGCTACGCACGTATTAATGAGGTATTAGAATTGCCAAATTTGATTGAGATTCAAACAGCTTCCTATGAGTGGTTTTTAGAAGAGGGAATGAAAGAAATGTTTAAAGACATTTCTCCAATCGAGGATTTTCAAGGAAATCTTTCACTTGAATTTGTCGATTATAAACTCGAAGAGCCGAAATATGAAGTTGATGAATCGAAAGAACGAGATGTGACTTATAATGCACCGTTACGTGTCAAGGTCCGTTTACTAAATAATGAAACTGGCGAAGTGAAAGAACAAGAAGTATTCATGGGAGATTTCCCGCTGATGACTGATACGGGAACGTTTATTATAAATGGTGCAGAGCGAGTTATTGTTTCGCAATTAGTACGATCACCAAGCGTGTACTTCAATGAGAAATTAGATAAGAACGGTAAGATGGGCTACTCAGCAACAGTTATCCCTAACCGGGGTGCGTGGTTAGAGTTTGAAACAGATGCTAAAGATGTTGTCCACGTTCGAATTGATCGAACTAGAAAACTACCAATTACAGTCTTGCTGAGAGCGCTAGGCTTTAGTACAGACCAAGAAATTATTGATTTAATTGGTGACAGTGATTACCTGCGAAATACATTAGAGAAAGATAATACAGAAACAAGTGAAAAAGCATTACTAGAAATTTACGAACGTTTAAGACCAGGTGAACCACCGACGATTGAAAATGCGAAAAGTTTGATGGTTTCACGCTTCTTCGATCCGAAACGTTACGACTTAGCGCATGTTGGACGTTATAAAATCAATAAAAAGCTTCATATGAAAAACCGTCTATTTAATCAAGTTCTTGCTGAAACGCTAGTCGACCACGAAACAGGTGAAGTGCTTGCTGAAAGTGGAACGAAATTAGATCGACGTACACTTAATCGCTTAATGCCTTACATTGATCGGGAAGAAGATCGTCTTGGCGAACAAGTACTTGAGCCGAGCGAAGGTGTCTTGGATGATCCAATAGGAATTCATTCAATCAAAATCTTTGATCCTACCGATCCAGAAGGTGAAAGAACATTAAATGTAATCGATAATGGCGTAATTGATGAAACAGTTAAGAATATTACACCAGCTGATATTATCGCCTCAGTAAACTATTTCTTTAATATTCTATATAATGTTGGACATACAGATGACATAGATCACCTAGGTAACCGTCGTTTACGTTCGGTGGGTGAATTGCTTCAGAACCAATTCCGAATTGGTTTGTCACGTATGGAAAGAGTTGTCCGTGAGCGGATGTCGATTCAAGATACATCGACAATTACACCACAGCAACTAATTAATATTCGGCCTGTTATTGCGTCGATCAAAGAGTTCTTTGGTAGTTCACAACTGTCTCAGTTTATGGACCAAACGAACCCGTTAGCTGAATTAACGCACAAAAGACGTTTGTCAGCATTGGGGCCAGGTGGTTTGACAAGAGAACGCGCCGGATTTGAAGTGCGTGATGTGCACTACTCACACTACGGTCGCATGTGTCCAATTGAAACACCAGAAGGTCCGAACATCGGGCTGATTAACTCACTATCTTCATATGCAAAAGTTAATAAGTTTGGTTTTATCGAAACACCATACCGTCGTGTTGATCATGAAACAGGAAAAGTAACTCATGAGTACGACTATTTAACGGCAGACGAAGAAGATAACTATGTTGTTGCTCAAGCTAATGCTCGTCTAAATGAAGATGGTACATTTATATCTGATGAAGTTATCGCGCGCTTCCGTGGTGAGAACACGACAGTGAGTCGTGATCGAATTGACTATATGGATGTCTCACCTAAGCAAGTTGTTTCAACTGCGACCGCGTGTATTCCTTTCTTGGAAAATGATGACTCAAACCGCGCACTTATGGGTGCTAACATGCAACGTCAAGCTGTTCCGTTGATTCAACCACATGCCCCAATTGTAGGAACTGGCATGGAGTATGTTTCTGGTAAAGATTCAGGAGCGGCAATTATTAACCGACATGAAGGGATCGTTGAGCACGTTGAAGCAAAAACAATTCGTGTTAGACGAATTTCCGAAGTGGACGGTAAAGAAGTAAAAGGTGACTTAGAACATTATAAGTTACAAAAGTTTGTTCGTTCAAACCAAGGTACTTGTTATAATCAAGTGCCAATCGTTAAAGTGGGAGATCGTGTTGCTAAAGGAGATATCTTAGCAGACGGCCCGTCAATGGAAAAAGGCGAACTTGCTCTAGGTCAAAACGTACTCGTTGCTTTCATGACCTGGGAAGGTTATAACTACGAAGATGCGATTATTATGAGTGAACGATTAGTTAAAGATGATGTCTATACGTCAATTCATATTGAAGAGTATGAGTCTGATGCTCGAGATACGAAGTTAGGTCCTGAAGAAATTACTAGGGATATTCCGAACGTCGGAGAAGATGCCTTGCGTAATCTTGATGACCGGGGCATTATCCGTATCGGAGCTGAAGTTGAAGACGGTGATCTACTCGTTGGAAAAGTTACGCCAAAAGGAGTAACTGAGCTTTCGGCAGAAGAACGTCTACTACATGCAATCTTCGGTGAAAAGGCCCGAGAAGTTCGTGATACGTCATTACGTGTACCGCACGGCGCCGGTGGAATTGTCTTAGATGTTAAAATATTTAATCGTGAAGATGGCGATGAGTTGCCACCTGGAGTGAATCAACTTGTTCGTGTTTATATTGTTCAAAAGCGTAAAATTCACGAAGGTGACAAAATGGCTGGTCGCCACGGTAACAAAGGAGTTATTTCTAAAGTACTCCCTGAAGAGGATATGCCATATTTACCAGATGGAACACCAATTGACATTATGTTAAACCCATTAGGTGTACCGTCACGTATGAATATCGGTCAGGTGTTAGAGCTTCACTTAGGAATGGCAGCGAAAAACTTAGGCATCCATGTCGCATCACCAGTATTTGATGGTGCAAGCGAAGAGGATGTTTGGGAAACGATTGAAGAAGCGGGTATGGCACGAGATGCTAAGACGATTCTTTATGACGGCCGTACAGGAGAAACCTTCGACAACCGAGTTTCTGTTGGAATTATGTATATGCTTAAACTGGCTCACATGGTCGATGATAAGCTACACGCACGTTCAACTGGACCTTACTCACTTGTTACCCAGCAACCGTTGGGTGGTAAAGCACAGTTCGGTGGACAGCGATTTGGTGAGATGGAGGTATGGGCACTTGAAGCTTACGGTGCTGCTTACACATTACAAGAAATCTTAACTGTTAAATCGGATGATGTCGTGGGACGCGTTAAGACTTACGAAGCGATTGTAAAAGGGGAAAACGTTCCTCAAGCAGGAATCCCCGAGTCCTTTAAAGTACTGATTAAAGAGTTACAAAGTTTAGGAATGGACGTTAAGATGCTCTCAGCAGATGAAGAAGAAATTGAGATTCGAGATCTCGATGATGATAAATTAGTAACAGAACAATTTAATTTAGAAATTCAAGAAAAGTAATAGCTTCATTTAATTGTTTTAAGATCATAAGGGGTGGAGAGGATCGTTTGCTCCCACCTTCTCATGATCTAACACATACTAAAGGGAGGTAGACCCCTTGCTAGATGTAAATAATTTCGAATTTATGAAAATAGGTTTGGCGTCGCCAGACAAAATTCGGTCATGGTCACATGGGGAAGTAAAAAAACCAGAAACGATTAACTATCGAACGTTAAAGCCAGAAAAAGATGGTCTATTCTGCGAAAGAATATTCGGGCCTCAAAAAGACTGGGAATGTTATTGTGGAAAGTACAAACGTATTCGCTACAAAGGTGTTGTTTGTGATCGATGTGGTGTTGAAATCACAAAATCAAAAGTACGTCGTGAACGTATGGGGCATATTGAACTAGCGGCACCTGTATCCCACATTTGGTATTTCAAAGGAATTCCGAGTCGGATGGGCTTGCTACTAGACATGTCACCACGAGCTTTAGAAGAAGTTATTTATTTCGCTGCGTATATCGTAACGGAATCAGGTGATACACCACTTGAAAAGAAACAACTTTTATCTGAAAGAGAATATCGTGCTTACCGTGAGAAATACGGGAACAGCTTCAACGCAGAAATGGGCGCAGAGGCGATCAAGAAAATCTTGAAAGATATTGATCTTGAAAAAGAATCACAACTATTGCGTGAAGAACTGAAAAAGGTTCAAGGTCAACGCCGTACACGAGCAATTAGACGCTTAGAAGTAATTGAGGCGTTTAGAAATTCAGGAAACGACCCGTCATGGATCGTTCTGGATGTGCTACCAATTATTCCACCAGAATTACGCCCAATGGTTCAATTAGACGGAGGACGATTTGCGACTTCTGATTTAAATGATTTATACCGTCGTGTGATTAACCGTAATAATCGTTTGAAACGCCTATTAGATCTAGGTGCACCAAGTATTATTGTTCAAAACGAAAAGCGTATGCTCCAAGAAGCAGTAGATGCATTGATTGATAATGGTCGACGAGGCCGTCCAGTTACTGGTCCGGGAAATCGCCCGTTGAAATCACTTTCGCACATGCTAAAAGGTAAGCAAGGACGCTTCCGTCAAAACTTACTAGGTAAACGTGTTGACTACTCAGGTCGTTCGGTTATCGTCGTTGGACCTAACTTGAAAATGTACCAGTGTGGTTTACCGAAAGAAATGGCAGTTGAATTATTCAAGCCATTTATTATGAAGGAATTAGTAGAGCGTGGTTTAGCGCATAACATTAAATCTGCTAAACGTAAAATTGAAAGATTGCACGCTGAAGTTTGGGAAGTACTCGAAGATGTTATTAAAGAGCACCCAGTCTTACTGAACCGTGCACCGACGTTGCACCGTTTAGGTATTCAAGCGTTTGAACCAACATTAGTTGAAGGTCGCGCAATTCGTCTACACCCATTAGTGTGTACAGCATATAACGCTGACTTTGACGGTGACCAAATGGCTGTTCACGTGCCACTTTCAGCTGAAGCGCAAGCGGAAGCAAGAATTTTAATGTTAGCTGCACAAAACATTTTAAACCCGAAAGATGGTAAGCCGGTTGTAACACCATCACAGGATATGGTTTTAGGTAACTATTACTTGACGATGGAACGTAGAGGAGCAATTGGTGAAGGAAAAGTTTTCAAAAACTTTGACGAAGCGATTATTGCTTATCAAAATGGTTATGTTCATTTACACACGCGCATAGCTGTTCAAGCGTCATCGTTAGCTAAAGCTCAATTTACCGAAGAACAAAACAGACAACTC
>CAZONN010000039.1:3905-11809 GCA_964581235.1 uncultured Amphibacillus sp. | reverse complement strand
ATTTAACAATTGAGAAGCAACGCCAAGAGCAAATTTTAACTGCGATTCAATCAGGATTAGTTAAATCAGCACATGATTTATCAGAAGGTGGCTTAGGCGTCGCACTTGCTGAAAGTTTATTTGGGACTGATGCGTTAGGTGCTGATGTCAAGCTGTCAGGTGATGCAACGACATTATTGTTTAGTGAGACACAATCGCGATTCATTGTCACTGTTGCTCCTGATCAAGTCGAAGTATTTATGCAAGCAGTTGAAGATGCAACAATTATTGGTCAAGTGACAAACGGGGACAAACTCCACATCACAGTTGATGAGCAAACAGTGATTAATCAATCGATTGATCAACTTGAACGGGCTTGGAAAGGAGCTATTCCATGCTTGCTGAACTCAAAGGTTTAAATGAAGAATGCGGCTTGTTTGCGATTTACGGTCATGAGCGAGCAGCTGAACTCACTTTTTATGGGTTACACGCTTTGCAACATCGTGGCCAACAAGGTGCTGGAATTGTTACGAGTAATGGTGAGCAACTGTCCATTCATAAGGGAATCGGACTCGTTAATTCGGTTTTTAACGAACATCATTTAGCATCATTAAAAGGGACGAGTGCAATCGGGCAGGTTCGTTATGCAACGGAAGAACAGAGTGGTTTTGAAAATGTTCAGCCACTGCTGTTTCGTTCTCAAACCTCAAGCATGGCGCTTGCTCATAACGGTGAGATCGTTAACGATTTCGCTTTAAGATCACAGCTCGAAGCACAAGGGAGTATTTTACAAACAACATCAGATACTGAAATTATCGCGCACCTGATTAAGCGTGGCGGTTATCTTGCCTTAGAAGAAGCAATCAAGCAAGCACTTGTAATGGTTAAAGGTGCATATGCTTTTGTGTTATTAACGGAGAATCAATTGTTTGTTGCCCTTGATCCATATGGCTTAAGACCATTATCGATTGGAAAAGTCGATGATGCTTATGTTGTCGCGTCTGAAACGTGTGCTTTTGATTTAGTCGGAGCCGAATATGTGCGTGAAGTTAAACCGGGCGAATTGATTGTGATCGATAAAAATGGATTGAATAGCATGATGTTTGCATCCCCAATGCAACGGTCACTATGCTCGATGGAGTATGTTTATTTCTCAAGACCGGATAGTGATCTAAACGGAATTAACGTTCATGCAAGCCGAAAATTGATGGGTAAACAACTTGCAAAAGAAGCAAGTGTTGAAGCGGACGTTGTCACAGGCGTACCAGATTCAAGTATTTCAGCAGCGATTGGTTTTGCCGAAGAATCGGGGATTCCTTATGAACTTGGTTTAATTAAAAATCGCTATATTGGTCGAACATTTATTGAACCGAACCAATCCTCACGTGAAGAAGGCGTGAAAATGAAGTTGTCTCCTGTTCGAGGGATCGTTAATGGCAAGCGCGTTGTCATGATTGATGACTCGATTGTCAGAGGAACAACGAGCATGAGAATTGTTCGGCTTTTAAAAGAAGCTGGTGCGACTGAGGTTCACGTTCGGATTGCTTCACCACCGATCAAAAATCCATGCTTTTATGGAGTTGATACGACGGATAGTGAAGATTTGATTGCAGCTCAATATTCAATTGAGGAAATGGCTGAAGAAATTGGTGCAGATAGTTTAGCCTTTTTATCTGTTGAAGGACTTGAAAATTCGCTCGTCCAAAAAGATTCAATTGAAGTTGGAATTTGTAAAGCCTGTTTTACCGGCAGATATCCAACTGAAATCTACCCAAGGGAACTAAATGCAAACGGAAAAGGAGCAGAAGCATGAGTGATGTTTATAAAGCGGCAGGTGTTGATGTCGAAGCAGGTTATCAGGCTGTTGAGTTAATGAAAAAACACATTAATCGAACGAATCGAAAAGAAGTGATTGGCGGTGTCGGTGCTTTCGCAGGCTTATTTGATTTAGCTGGGTTTAGCTATCAAGAACCTGTGCTTGTCTCTGGAACGGACGGTGTTGGCACAAAGCTTAAACTTGCTTTTGAACTTGATCGACATGATACGATCGGCATTGATCTTGTTGCAATGTGCGTCAATGACATCGTCGCTCAAGGTGCTGATCCTTTATTTTTCCTAGATTACATTGCTTGTGGCAAAAATTACCCTGAGAAAATAGAGCAAATTGTTAAAGGCATTGCTGATGGTTGTGTTGAGAGTGGTGCAGCTTTAATCGGTGGTGAAACAGCTGAGATGCCTGGCATGTATCAGGATGGTGAATACGACTTAGCCGGTTTTGTCGTTGGGATTGCTAATAAGCCTGATTTAATTACAGGTGAGAAGATCAAAGCAGGCGATGCATTAATTGGTTTATCATCAAGTGGTGTCCATTCAAATGGGTTTTCATTAGTTCGGAAAATCTTAGCTGATCAAGGATTGAAGCTAACCGATCAGCCAAGTGAGCTAACGATGACGATTGGTGAAGCTCTATTAGAACCGACAAAGATTTATCACCAAGCGATTAATCAATTGAAAAAAGCCGTTGAAGTTAAAGGAGTTAGCCACATTACTGGTGGTGGATTTTATGAAAACTTGCCGCGCGTATTACCGGCTGAATTAGGGGCTGAAGTCTGGCTTAATCGTTGGGAAATTCCAGCAATCTTAACTTATTTACAAAACCAAGCTAAGTTAACGATTGAACAAGCACTGGGTGTCTTTAATATGGGGATTGGTATGGTCGTCGTTGTCGATCACGATCAAGCTGAGCAAGCATTGGCTACACTGAAAGCGAGTGGAGAGTCTGCCTATTTAATCGGGCGAGTTATTGAACAGCCAGGGGTGAACCTCGTTGAGCGCTAAAACTCGTTTAGCCATTTTTGCTTCAGGAACGGGCAGTAACTATGAGGCGATTGATCAAGCGATCACAGCAGGCAATCTCGATGCGGAAATTGTTTTACTCGTTTGTGATCAACCAGGAGCAATAGTAATTGACAAAGCAGCCCAAAATCAATTAGCCCAATTTATTTTTAATCCAAAAGATTATCAAGACAAGCATGCATTTGAAGTTGAAATTGTCAGCAAGCTTCGAGAACATCAAGTCGATTGGATTGTGTTAGCTGGCTATATGCGGTTAGTAGGTCCGACATTATTGCAACCGTATCAAAGACGAATGATTAATATTCATCCGTCCTTACTACCGGCATTTCCAGGATTAGATGCGGTAGGGCAAGCGCTTGATGCAGGGGTGAAAATTTCAGGAACAACGATTCATTACGTTGATTCTGGTATGGATACCGGTGAAATTATCGCCCAAGAACCCGTCCGAGTCGAATCAGGAATGACAAAGGAAGAACTACAAGCAGAAATTCAAAAAATCGAACATGAACTCTATCCAAAAACGATTCAGCAATTGATTTCAAAGGGGGATTCATTTTGAAAAAGAGAGCATTACTGAGTGTATCAGATAAAACAGGTTTAGTAGATTTTGCCCAAGGACTGATTGAAGCAAACTATCAATTGATTTCAACGGGTGGTACGCTAAGCGCACTACAAGACGCCGGAATAGAGGTCTTACCTGTATCAGCAGTGACAAACTTTGAAGAAATTTTAGACGGACGGGTTAAAACACTGCATCCAAAGATTCATGGCGGGCTACTTGCACGCCGAGAATTACCAGAACATCAAAAACAACTAGAACAATTTAACATTACACCGATTGATCTCGTTGCTGTTAATTTATATCCATTTAAAGAAACGATTGCTAAACCCGATATCACTGAACAAGATGCGATTGAGAATATTGATATCGGTGGACCGACAATGCTACGAGCAGCTGCAAAAAATTTCGAATCGGTCACAGTTGTTGTCGATCCAGCAGATTACGAGCAAGTGCTTGATCATTTGAATACAGATTCGGTCGAACTAAGGAAGAAACTAGCTGCTAAAGTATTCCGCCACACAGCACAATATGATGCTTTAATTGCGGAGTATTTTACCGAATTAACCGAAGAAACAGAGCTAGAAGCATTAACGCTTACGTATGAAAAAGTTGATACATTACGTTACGGGGAAAACCCACACCAATCGGCTGCGTTCTATAAAGAAGCGACTATTAAAGGTGGCTCAATTGCTCATGCGAAGCAATTAAATGGCAAGGCACTATCGTATAACAATATTCAAGATGCCAATGCAGCGCTGGAAATTGTGATGGAATTTAGCGAGCAACCTGCGGCTGTCGCTGTTAAACACATGAACCCATGTGGGGTCGGGATTGGGAATACGATTGAGCAAGCTTTTCAAAAAGCATATGATGCTGATCCAATCTCAATCTTCGGTGGAATCATTGCTTTAAATCGAGAAGTTGATTTGGCGACTGCTGAAAAATTAGCAGAGATTTTCTTGGAAATAATTATTGCACCTCGTTTTGCCAAAGATGCGCTAGAGTTATTAGCGAAAAAGCCAAACTTAAGATTATTAGAAACGTCTGTTGAACCGGATCAATTTGATTCGAAGAAGGTTGTCAGTGTTCGTGGCGGTTTACTCGTCCAAAATCGTGATCTTGGTCGGATTGAAGCAGATGATTTAAAACTTGTTACAGATAAAGCGCCGACAGCCGAGCAATTAGAAGAACTACTCTTTGCTTGGAAGGTCGTTAAGCATGTGAAGTCAAATGCGATTGTCGTTGCTAAGGATAATCAAACGATCGGTGTCGGAGCGGGCCAGATGAACCGTGTCGGTGCAGCTAAAATTGCTTTCGAACAGGCAGGTGAGAAAGCTGAAGGGGCCGTTTTAGCATCGGATGCATTCTTCCCGATGCCAGACACCGTTGAAAATGCAGCTAAGGCAGGTATTAAAGCGATTATTCAACCAGGTGGCTCGAAGCGTGATCAAGAGTCAATCGATATGTGTAACAAATACGGCATTGTCATGGTCATGACAGGGATGCGTCACTTTAAACATTAAACTTAATGATTGATCGTTTGCTAGTCTTTTGATTCTAAAAAAAATGGGGGAAATCAAATGAACGTGCTAGTTATTGGATCTGGAGGACGAGAGCACATGCTCGTCAAAAAACTAAAGCAGTCAGAACGAGTTACTAATATTTTTGTTGCACCAGGAAATGCTGGCATGCAGAGTGAGGCGACGTGCGTTAATATCGGGATTGATGCGATAGAGGAGCTTGTTCAATTTGCTAAACAAGCACAAATTGATTGGACAATTGTTGGGCCAGAATTACCACTATCACAAGGAATTGTCGATTGGTTTCGAGCGGAAGATTTAAAAATATTCGGGCCAACGAAGCGCGCCGCTCTAATTGAAAGCAGTAAAGATTTTTCGAAAAATTTAATGAAAAAGTATCAAGTGCCAACAGCTGAATTCGAGACGTTTACCGATTCAGCCAGTGCAAAGGCGTACATTAAAGAAAAGGGTGCGCCGATCGTTGTCAAAGCAGATGGGTTAGCTGAGGGCAAGGGTGTTGTTGTTGCGATGACCGAGCAGGAAGCGAATCAGGCAGTCGACGAGATGCTTGAGAGCAACCGCTTTGGCGATGCGGGTGCGCAAATCGTGATTGAGGAATTTTTACTTGGCAAAGAGTTTTCTTTGTTTGCTTTTGTTGAGGGTGAGGCAGTTTATCCGATGATTCCGGCGCGTGATTATAAGCGGGCATATGATGGGGATCAGGGACCAAATACGGGTGGAATGGGTGCTTATGCGCCTGTGCCGGATGTGTCTGAGGCTGACCTAAAGTTTGCGGTTGATTCGGTCTTGAAGCCTGTTGCAAAGGCGATGGTTGAGGAGGGACGCCCGTATACGGGAGTTTTATATGCGGGTTTGATTCAGACGAAAGATGGCATTAAGGTGATTGAATTCAATGCACGCTTTGGTGATCCTGAGACGCAGGTTGTGCTTCCGTTGTTAGAAAATGATTTAATTGATGTGATTGAAGCGGTTGCTATGGGGGTTGATCCTGAGCTTAGCTGGAGAGATGCTTATGCGGTTGGGACTGTTGTAGCTTCGAGTGGTTATCCGCAAGCCTATCGGAGCGGCTTGTTTGTGCCAGAACTTCCTGAGATCGAGGATGGCTACTTGATTCATGCGGGAACAACACTCAATGGTCATTCGCAACTCGTCTCAAATGGTGGGCGTGTCTTATTAGTTGGCTCTGTGCAAAAGAGCTTAATGGAAGCAAACGAAAAAGTTTATCACTACTTGAAAACAATCGAAAAAACTGAGAATTTCTTTTATCGTACGGATATTGGGGCTGTGTAAAATAGTCACTTATAAAGGCTGCATCTCTAGTTGTTAAAGTTAATTTAACGATTAGGGGTGCAGTTTTTACGTTATCCTTTTAATGAATCATTTTCGTTCGTTGAGTCTGCTAACACAGCGATTATTTTTGGGATGATGTTTGTGATTGGGATCTTGGCATTTGTTCATTATTTAATAAGCACATTGCCTTATCTTATTTATTTATATTTACCACTATTGCTCGTTGTCAATCATTTCGTTTGGAAGCGGATATTCCCAAAAATTTCTTACTAAAAAACAGTCCACATTTTTTAATAGTTGTGGACTGTTTTAGGTGATTTAATTTATTCCAAATTGTATTTATCTAATCTCTCTTCCATATCATTAGAGATCTCTTTTAATTGTCTTGCCGCTACTTCTAACTCTTCAAATACTTTTAATTGATTTTCAAATGTAATGGAAAATTGCTCACTTGTTGCAGCCATTTCATTTGATATTTGTGAAGTGTTTTTAATGTAAGCAACAGATTTTTCTTTACCATGATTCATTTGTTTGATCGTTTCATTTGTTTCATTTATTTTTTCTGTAATGGAATCAATCGCGTGTGCAATTTGTTGGAAAGATGTTTCTGTTTGATTTACAGCTGACAACTGTTGATCTGAAACTTCTTTCATTGATTGCATCGCTGTTAGAGCCTCTTGTGAATCCTTTTCAATATGAATAATCAAATTGCTAATTTCCTCTGTTGAACCTTTACTTTCATCAGCAAGTTTACGGACTTCATCCGCAACAACCGCAAAACCTTGCCCAGACTCACCTGCACGTGCTGCTTCAATTGCAGCATTTAGTGCAAGGAGGTTTGTCTGCTCTGCGATATCTTGAATTGTATTAACAAATAAGCCAATATCTTTTAGTGTCGTTGTTAAATTGGTAACCGCTTCAAATATTTTCTCAGATGAATCACTAAAAGCATTCGACTTTGTTCTAAGGACATCTACAGTTGAGATCCCCTCTTGATTCAAGTGGTTGACGCTTGTTGTTTCTTGAATGATCTCCAGGTAACTATCTGAAACGGTTGAAATTTGCTCGGATAGCTCTGTTAATGATAAAACACTATTTTCTGTTTCTAATGCTTGTTCTGCAGCTCCAGCTGACATTTCCTCAATTGATCCAGATACTTCTTGGATTGATAGACTGGCATTGTTGACTTTTTCCGTAATTTCAAAAGAAGATTGCAACATCGATTTAGTAACTTCATATGTACTTTCAACCAATGAGCGTATTTCGAGTCCGATCGAGCGCATATGCTCAGAAATTTTAGCGAAAGCTTTATTATTAGTAACGTCATCAAATTGCAAGTCAATATTCCCTTGACTGATTGATTCAAGCACATCTGAAACATTTGCTGTTTGTTTTTTTGTTATGCTTGAGAATCTTAAAAATAATAATGTGCTCATTGTTATGTTAGAGATAGTACAAATTAAAAAGATCAACATGTAATTATCATATCCCGTGATACCATTGAAAATTAGTGCGACAACTACCCCTAAGACAATCGATGTGCTTAAAATTGTTAAGACCATTTGAATCATAAATTGTCGTAGTTTGTTTAGTACATTCATCCTATTCTTCCTCTCCGTGTGTGTTCACATTATTATACAGGATATGTACTGTTATTTCTAATTTTAATAATATGA
>CAZONN010000039.1:0-3805 GCA_964581235.1 uncultured Amphibacillus sp. | reverse complement strand
GTGTTCACATTATTATACAGGATATGTACTGTTATTTCTAATTTTAATAATATGATTCGTGACGTATTTTTGACTAGATTCAAGACCTAATCATTATTTTTTGAATAAATCCACGATTCAATGTTTATTTTTGCTATAATACATCATAGTAGGGTATGAACAGATTAGCGTACTAAAGGATGGTGTTAGAATGAGAAAAAGATATGTATTAGGATTTATTTTATTGCTGTTATTTATCGTAGGTTGTTCAAGTGATGAACCAGAAATGGTCAGTCAAGATTTAGGACAAAAAGAAATTGGGCCAGAAGAGATCGTTGAACCAAAGGTGACAGAGCCTGAATTTATTTATCCTTTAACAGGAGAGGCTATCGATGAGGCGAGTGTCAAACGAATTGTCGGCGTGATGGTTAATAACCACCCGGCAGCACGTCCTCAATCAGGATTATCACAGGCCGACATTGTCTTTGAAATTTTAGCTGAGGGACAAACGACCCGCTTTTTAGCGATGTTCCAAAGTGAAGCACCCGATCTAGTTGGGCCGGTGAGAAGTGCAAGACCATATTATTTTAATCTAGCCAATGATTTTAATGCACTGTATGTTTATCACGGCGCAGCCAATTTTATTGAAGATATGCTTAAAGCTGGAGCAGCTGATCATATGAATGGTGCATACTATGACAATGATGGTCATCTGTTTAAACGAGAATCATTTCGGAAAGCGCCACATAATTCATATTTAATTTTTGACTCAGTGGCGGAGGTTGCGGAAGGTAAAGGCTATGAGGTTGAGGCAGAACATCGTCCATTTACTTTTTTAACAGAAGCAGAGCTAGAGGAATTGACTGGTGAAAGTGTGTCAGAAGTATCGTTAAAATACGGTCAGGAGGACGTCACTTATCGTTATGATCAAGCGAGTGAAACCTATTCGCGCTATAACGGTGATGCACAAACGATCGAATTAAATGATCAAACACCAATCGCACTAAATAATGTGTTTATTTTAGAAACACCGCATCAGGTAGTTGATGACGCCGGAAGACGTGAGGTTGATTTAGCTTCTGGTGGGAATGCCTATTTATTACAAAAAGGTTTGATACAGAAATTAGAGTGGCAAAATATAGACGGGTACCTTTTACCTGTTAAGGATGGCGATGTTGTGCCATTTGTTCCAGGTAAAACATGGGTCAATGTGATACCAACAACTCCTGGCTTAGCGGGGGTAACAGAAACCGAGTAGGAGGTTAATGTAGTGCAAATTGATAAGTTACGTGGCAAGGAGCTTGATCAATTATTTGAGGCGATTTTATCATTGAAAGATCGAGAGGAATGTTATCAATTTTTCGATGATTTGGCAACAATGAACGAAATTCAATCATTAACACAGCGATTATCAGTGGCGAAGATGCTTGACGAGGGTGAAACGTATCAAGAAATTGCTGATAAATCAAAAGCATCGACAACGACAATTTCAAGAGTGAAACGTGCTTTAACATATGGCAGTGGGGGTTACCGGATTGTGCTTGGCCGTTTAAAGGATAAAAAAGAGGAGGAAAAATAAGATGATTCGTTTTGGTGTGATCGGGACAAACTGGATTACTGATCGCTTTTTAGCAGCTGCTGAGTTCGTCGCAGATTTCGAGTTGACAGCCGTCTATTCAAGAACAAAAAAAAGGGCGGAAATTTTTGCCGAAAAACATCAAGCAACATCTGTTTATTCTGACTTAAATGAGTTCGCCAGTAGTGATCAATTTGATGCGGTTTATATTGCGAGTCCAACGGCATTACACGCTGAGCAAGCGATCCTCTGTATGGAAAATGGTAAGCACGCATTTGTTGAGAAGCCATTTGCCTCGAATGCGCGCGAAGTCGAGCGAATGATTGAAGTTGCTCGGGCGAATCAGGTGCTTTTAATGGAGGGAATGAAGACGACGCTGGTGCCGAATTTTGCGGTGTTGCGGGAACAGATCAAAGCAATCGCGCCGGTTAGGCGATTCGTCGGGAACTTTTGTCAATATTCCTCTCGCTATGATCGCTATAAAGAGGGCGAAGTCGCCAACGCTTTTAAACCGGAGCTATCTAATGGGGCGTTGATGGATATTGGTGTTTATGCAGCATATCCGATGGTTGCATTGTTCGGCGAGCCCAATCAGGTTTCGGCGAATGTGCTGATGCTTGATTCTGGTGTTGATGGATTAGGCACGATGGCGATTAAATATCCGGATATGACTGCTGATTTAATGTTTTCTAAAATAACGAACTCCTATGTCCCGTCTGAGGTTCAAGGTGAAAATGGCACGATTGTGATTGACAAAATTAGTGATATGGAAGGCTTAACCCGGATTGATAAAGACGGAATGATAACAAATATTTCAGTTGAGCAAAAACGAGAGACGATGTTTTATGAGATTGACCACTTCGTTGAGCTCATTAAAGCAGGCGACCTAGAGAGTCCAATCAATAGCTTTGAAAATTCCTTAAGAACGCTCAAAGTCCTCGACCAAGCAAGAAAATCAGTCGGATTAGTTTTTCCAGCGGATCTAAAGTAAATTAGTCTAGCTCATCAACCTTGAATTGAATGTGATTCAAGGTTTTCTCTTTTTTAATAATACGGAAGAATTTAAAACGTACGACGCGTTTCATTCGTCAGATTCAGTCGCCTAAACACCACAAACCCCTTAATGACCCCTTTTAGCAAAAAACTCCCCCTCCAAGCCTGGTTTTTGTTATAATTTAAGATGATCTAATTTTGATGGCGCATTTTTTCAAGAGTCATCAATCTAAGATGTAAAGTTAGGGGGCTTCATATTGTATAATCGAAAGACATGGAAACATGTATTTAAATTGGATCCGGCAAAATCATTAACAAAAGAACAGTTGGATCAAGTCTGTCAATCAGGTACCAATGCAATTATTGTCGGCGGGACGGATAATGTGACGCTTGAAGGTGTGCTTGATTTACTCAGTCATATTCGCAAGTTTCCGCTTCCTTGTGTATTGGAAGTATCGACTGTTGAAGCAATCACACCTGGCTTTGATTATTATGGGATTCCGATCGTTCTTAATAGCCGAGAGAAAAAGTGGATGCTTGACGTCCAACATCAAGCGGTTAGAGACTTTGGTCAGTTAATCGATTGGTCGGAAATTTTAACAGAAGGTTATGTCATTTTAAATCCGGAGGCGAAAGCTTATCAAGTGACAAATTGTAACCTTCCAGATCGTGATGAAGTCATTGCTTATGCAAGTATGGCTGAGCATATGTTTAATTTACCGATATTTTATTTAGAGTATAGTGGTACATATGGTGATCCAGAGTTGGTTCGCGAGGTGAAGCAAGTATTAACGAATACACAACTCGTTTATGGTGGCGGAATAACGACACTTGCGCAGGCAGAAGAAATGGCTCAATATGCTGACACAATTGTGGTCGGCAATAGTTTATATGAAAATTTTGACGAAGCGATTCAGACAGTCAAGGTTAATAAAGTTTAGTAAAGGTGGTGGCAGTATGAGTCAATCAACTCATCCCTTACTTACAGGGTTAAATAAAAGACAACAAGAAGCGGTTCAAAAAACAAACGGTCCACTATTAATTATGGCAGGTGCCGGGAGTGGAAAGACGCGCGTATTAACGCACCGGATTGCTTACTTATTAGATGAAAAAGATGTCGCGCCGCAAAATATTTTGGCGATTACATTTACCAATAAAGCAGCCAGAGAAATGAAGGATCGAGTCAGTCGGCTCGTAGGTCCAGAGGCTGATTACATGTGGGTATCGACCTTCCACTCGATGTGTGTCCGAATTTTA
>CAZONN010000038.1:8814-11880 GCA_964581235.1 uncultured Amphibacillus sp. | reverse complement strand
GAGTTTTATCCAACAGTTGGTCTATAAAAGCACTCCTGTTTAGCTTAATTCAATACTGGGCTGATCGACTTACATTCAAAACAATTCCCATCGTTGCCAAGGTTAACGTTAATGAAGAACCACCATAACTCATAAATGGCAGCGTAATTCCCGTGACAAGAATTAAACCAATCACAACACTAATGTTGATTATTACTTGCAAGCTAATTTGGATCACAATGCCGATTGCATATAACGATTGGATAATCTGGAATCCATTTCCTAGCGGATCATTCCATGGATTAATAAAGGCGGTCACACGATTGATCCGATATGGAGCAGAAGCAATTAAACCAGTTAATCCTGCCAATCCTAGAATCGCTAATAATAGAAAGTGTTTAATTTGTGCACCTGATATAAACAATAAAATAAAACAGGAGCCAACAAGGATTAGGCCTGTCCCTAAATCGGGTTGCAACATAATTAACCCAAAGCAAAAGAAGACTAATAACAACATCGGGACAAAACCCTTTTTAAAATAAACAATCTCTTTTTGACGTTCGGCCACCCGATCAGCTAAAAAAATCAACAGCCCTAATTTAATAAATTCTGCTGGTTGAATACTAAATGCACCGACTCCGATCCAACTTCTTGCCCCACCTCGCACGAGCCCTACACCTGGAATTAAGACGAAAGCCAGAAGAATAATACAAATAATTAATATGTGGTTCGCATAGGTTCGCCATGTGTGATAAGGAATATAACTAACGATAAACATCGCAATAAATCCAACCGTTGCGAACAACAATTGTCTTTTACCAAAGAATAATGGATCGTCAAAGCGATAGCTTGACCAAATATTCGATGCACTGTAAACCATTAAAATTCCGATCGAAACGAGTAAGTAAATTACGATTATTAATTTCCAATCTGCATATTGGTGTTTTTTCATACATTCACTTCCTAATTCCAGCAGGTTACTTCACCTGCATGTCCTTATTAAAGTGTATGCACGAGCTCGATAAACATGTCGCCCCGTTCTTCGAAAGTTTTAAATTGATCCCAACTAGCACAAGCTGGGGACAATAAGATGATATCACCTGGTTCTGATGCTTCAAAGGCTGCGTATACCATTTCTTTTAATGTTTCAGCTTGTTCAATTTGTTTAATACCAGCTTTATTTCCAGCTTCAGCTAACTTTTCAGCAGTCTCTCCGTACAAGAACATCCCTTTTACATTGGTCAAAAATGGAGTTAGTTCATCGAAATCATTTCCTCGATCAAGTCCACCGGCAATTAATAATGTCGGTTGCTTAAATGAGCTTAATGCTTTTGAACTGGCTAGAATGTTGGTCGCTTTTGAATCATTATAAAACTGACGCCCTTGCTTTTCTAAGACAAATTGTAAACGATGCTCGACACCTGAAAATGTTGTCAGAGTTCGGTAAATTCCCGCTTTGTTAGCACCAACAAGCATCGAAGCGCCGATGCTTGCCAAGCTATTTTCAAGATTATGTTCGCCAACAAGACGAATTTTATTAAGATCAATAATATGTTGCTCTTTAAAATAAACTGCTTGATCATCAATCCAAACACCATTCGGCTGCTTGCTCTTCAAGCTAAACGGAACTTTTTCCGCTTTTGATGACTGAACTAGTGCCACAACTCTTGCATCATCAGCGTTATATACGAGAAAATCTGATTCAGTCTGTTGAGCAAATATTTTTGCTTTTGCCATCTGGTAATGATTAAAATCACCGTGGTAATCTAGATGTGCTTCAAATAAGTTTAGTAAGACAGCAACTTTCGGTTGAAAACGCTCAACACCCATTAATTGAAATGATGAGAGTTCTAAAACTAATATTTCATCTTTATTTAATTGTTCGGCAACTTCGACAGCAACTGTTCCAATATTTCCAGCAATTTTCGGTTTCTGTTGACTATGCTTTAGCATGTCATTAATTAGCATCGTTGTCGTTGTTTTGCCATTCGAACCAGTAATACCGATTAATGGCTGATTAATTAAATAACTGAGCAGTTCTACTTCTGTCCAAACGGGAATCTTTTTTGTCAAAGCATGGTCAACAAGTTCATTATGATACGGGATTCCAGGACTTTTGATGACCAAGTCAATCTCATCTAATAAAGATATCGGGTGTTCACCTAAGACAAGTTGCACACCTTTTTCTTTTAATTCAATTAGAGCTTGATCCGTCTGATCAGTTCTCGAATCATTTGCAATAACTTCGATCCCATTACGTAACAATACGTGACAAGTCGACAAACCACTCTTTGCTAAACCTAATACTAGTACGCGTTTATAAGGAAAATTATCTAATCGATTCATTTATAGCCACACCTCTAAATAAAGTCCTAGTGCAGCTAAAACAAAACCAGATAGCCAAAATGTCATGACGACCTTCCATTCCGACCAGCCTTTTAGTTCAAAGTGATGATGTAGTGGACTCATTAAGAACACACGCTTTCCACGTGTTTTAAACGAGACAACCTGAATCATGACAGATAACGTTTCAGTAACGAAAACACCACCGATAATAACGAGTAAAATTTCTAATTGTAAAATGATCGCTATCGCGGCCAATGCGCCTCCTAAAGCGAGCGAGCCCGTGTCCCCCATAAATACTTTAGCAGGATGTGCATTAAATATTAGAAAACCAAGTAGTGCGCCCACAGTTGCAAGTGCAAAAACAGCAACTTCAAATTGAGGTACAACAGATGCGGCTAAAATACCAAATGCACCAAACGCAATTACAGCATTACCTGACACTAAACCATCTAAACCATCTGTTAGGTTTACTGCATTAGATGTACCGACCATCATAAACACGATTAAAATCGGATATAACCAACCAAGCTCTAATTCAAATGATGTCCCCGGAATTGATAGAGCTGTTGAGATATCCTGTGTTCTTAAAAGCAAATAAAAAAGAATTGCAATCGCAAATTGACCGATCAGCTTTTGTTTCGATGTTAATCCTAAATTTCTTTTTAAGACGACAATAATAAAATCATCAATAAAACCAATTAAGCCATAACCGAGCAAAACGAGTAGAACTAAGCCCGTTTC
>CAZONN010000038.1:0-8714 GCA_964581235.1 uncultured Amphibacillus sp. | reverse complement strand
AATTTTAAGCGTTTCAAAAATGGGATAAAGATTGGTGAAACAAGGACGGTGATTAAGAATGCAATCCCGATTGTTATTAATAAAAAGTTTTCATTCATAGTTTGTTCCTCCTATATTAACTGCTTACCCGTCCGAATTTAAATTTTCTCCGAGTCTAAAAGTAACCTTACTCAATTAATAGTGCATCAACTATTTGTTCTAACTTCATTCCTCTTGACGCTTTAAATAAAATTACCGTGCCACTGTTTGTAATTCGCTCTAACTGATCGATCAGATCTTTTTTGGTCTCAAAATGCTTCGCTGGAACGGAGGTCGCTTGGCTTATTTGCTCAGACGCTTGACCAATCGTGTAAACATAGTCAATTTCTGCTGGAATTGATTGACCAACTTCTTGATGATAAGCAGTAGAGTTAGCACCTAATTCAAACATATCTCCCAAAACTAAAATTTTCTCATCATAATCATTGAGTTGAGCCAAAGTTTCAATTGTTACTTTCATCGATGTCGGTGAAGCGTTATAAGCATCATTAATCAATGTAACGCCATTTTTTCGCATCTGTTTTTCAAAACGCATTTGGCTAACTTCAATTGCATTTAAGCCTGCTTGAATTTGTTCTTTTGAAAGTCCAAGGTGGTTACCAATCGCAATACTATAAGACGCATTTTTAGCTTGGTGCTTGCCAATCAGCGGTACAGTATACTCAGCCTTCTGATTACCCAAGCTGAATTGATTCTCTGTATTAAGAATTTGATAATGATCAATATAATAGTCATTTGACTGATTAAAACCAACCGAGATTGTTTCAAAAGGATAGTTGCCCATAAGTAATGGTTCATCACCATCATAGATTAAAAGACTATTTGCTTTAAAATATGTTGTGATTTCTAGCTTTGCTTTTGCAATCCCTTCCCTTGAACCAAGGTGTTCGATATGGGATTCACCAATATTCGTAATAATCGCTAGATCTGGTTGGGAAATTTCTGCTAAACGCTCAATTTCTCCAAAATGATTCATCCCCATCTCAAGTACGATGACTTCTGTTTTTTCAGGCATCGCTAAAATGGTTAACGGTAAACCTATATGATTATTAAAATTCCCTTTCGTGCAATGTGTTTGATAACCAACACTGGCAACCGCGTAAACAAGATCTTTCGTTGTCGTTTTTCCATTCGAACCCGTGATCGTGATTACCTTAGGACCAATGATATTTAAATACTGTTTAGCAAGCTCCTGTAAACCAATTAACGAGTTATCTACACGAATTAATGGAAATGTCGGATCTACTCCAGTCGGTCGAGGATAATCTTGATGCCACAGTGCAGCTTTAGCCCCTTGATTAATCGCTTTTTCAAGAAAGTTATGCCCATCAAAATTGTCACCCTTTAAAGGGATAAACAATTTATCAGTTAAATCTGCACGAGAATCTGTTCCTACTCCAACTATATGTTTAATCGATTGCCAATTGCCATCAATCGTCGGAAATGTCTGTTCAATTACTTTTTTAATTGGCATAATACTCAGCCCCTATTTCTCGGTTATTTGTTCAAAATAGCTTGCTCTGCTATTCGGTAGTCATCAAATGGAAATGTTTCCTTTCCAATGATTTGTGTCGTTTCATGACCTTTACCAGCAATTAAAATGATATCGTCTTTCTTAGCTAGCTTAACAGCCTGCGTAATCGCCTTTTCTCGATCGACTTCTACTGTATAACGATCAGTCGTCAAGCCTTGCTCCATATCAGTAATAATCTTTCGTGGATCTTCAGTACGTGGATTATCGGACGTTAAAATTGTAAAATCTGCATACCTCTCACCCATTTTTGCCATCAGCGGACGCTTCGTACGGTCACGATCTCCACCACAACCAACGACTAAATAAACATGACCTTTTACAAATGAACGAATGGTTGTCAGTACATTTTCTAGTGAATCTGGCGTATGAGCAAAATCAATAATGACCCCAAAATCATGATCACCCTGAACAGTTTCAAATCGGCCTGGTATTCCTTTTGACTGCTGAAGTGCAATTGTAATATTTTCAAGTGACACACCAGATAAATATGCGGTTGCAGCTGCTGCTAACATATTATAAACATTGAACTTACCAATTAGCGGTGTTGTTATCTCGATTTGCTGCTTAAATGTATGTAAGGTAAATTGCGTGCCATTAGCTGTTAACTTAATATCCTTAGCAACAAAGTCTGCATCTTGATCGATCCCATAAGTAATCACTTGTTGGCTTGTTGCTCGCTTAAAATCTGACGCATAATGATCATCTTGATTAATGACCGCGTATTTAGGCTTATTTCGATCATAACGATTACCTAAATGACTAAACAAACGTAATTTGGCTTTTAAATAGTCTGCCATTGTTTCATGAAAGTCTAAATGGTCCTGACTAAGGTTTGTATAAACCGCAATATCAAAATCACAACCATTAACCCGGCCCAAATCAAGTGCATGTGAAGATACTTCCATCATACAATGATCGACCTTTTCTTCAACCATCTTTCGAAAACTTTCTTGCAAGAGCGAGGCTTCAGGTGTCGTGTTAGCAAGCGGAAAAACTTGATCAGCAATTTTCATTTGAATCGTACCGATCAATCCTGTTTTTTCCTGATTATAATGAAATATTTCATCTAATAAATAAGTAACTGAAGTCTTGCCATTTGTACCTGTTACACCAATCAAGTGCAACTCATTTGACGGAAAATCGTAGAAATAGTTAGCTAGAAAGCCTAATGCTTGCTCCGTATCTTCTACATATAACACGGGTACATCAGTCCGGTTAAGTTCTTTTTCAGCGATAATAGCAACAGCGCCATTTTCAATCGCCTGTTCAACATAATCATGTCCATCAACAGTATAGCCACTAATACAGATAAACAAATCAGAATCGGATACTTTTCTCGAATCAACTTGAATACCTTTAATTTGTGGGTTATTGTTAAAAATCGGTGCATTTAATAGCAATAAATAGTTTGCAATATCATTTAAAGTTTTCATTATAAATACCTACTTTATTATAGTTTTGAAAGTCATAAGTTGAAACTTCAATCAGTGAGCAGTGAGGTTTTTGCATCCCCGCTGATTGGGATTGAGATGAAAAAAGTCGACACTCTGATGAAGTGTCGATCACATGAAGCGTGAATAAACACACAGTAAACATTATAACAAATTAATGTTAAACTGGCACGATTATTCAAGATTATCTTAGTCACCGAATAACAGTCGTATCGTTTCTCCCGCTGGTACTTTAGTGCCTGGAGCTGGTGCTTGTTCAATAATTCTTTCTCCTGTTCCTACCGAATCAATCGATAGTTGTGTTAATTAAATTGAGCTCTTGAATCGCCAACGCCTGCTCGTCCGAGAGCTTTCTCCCTTCACTAAATCGAACAATGCTTGAGTTTTTCTCTAAAAAAACTAACATAATTGTTTGATCAATTTTCAAAATCTCTGCTAAAACTGTCGCAGTTTCTTGTTTGTTTTCAATTTGTCTTGGGACGACCATCACAGTTGGAGCTGAAATATTATCAACTAAAACTTCACCATTATGATCGAGATTTTTCCCTCGTTCAGCCTCATATTTTATGTCCCTTGTCCAAGACATCTCTGCTTGTGATGTTAAATCAGGGCCTTTAATAAATTGGACATACATTAGCCTGATTAATATGATACTTAAAATAGTTGATGCCATAAAAAAACAGTGACTATTCTCTTGCGAATTGTCATATGTGATACATGTTTCATTATTTAACGCCTCACTTTAAAAATAATGATTGATTGTATCTAAATATATGACAAGCTCTTTTGAATAGTACACTGTTTCCCGTTTTAATCATAATTAATGGTCTTTTGAAAATTCTACAAACAAGTAGCGACCTGCTTCAATTGATTCTTTCGGTGGGATGCTTTGTTGCTTAACAAATCCTGAGCCGATCATTTCAAGATCGAGATTTGCTAGCTTGGCAAATTCATTCACACTTCTAACCGACCAACCGGTTAAATCAGGCATTTTAGCTTGATCCGTCATTAAAATTATTGTTTGTGTTGATAGAATCAACTTTCCTCGCTCTATATTTGCATCAACTATGTTGTCGCCATTCCCGATTACAATTGGCTTAATGTCATAACTTTTTAGCTGACTTAATAAAGCATCCTTTGAGATCGCATTCCAATCAGGCATTTCGAGTTGCTGAACAGTTCCTTCTTGCTCTTTATCAGGTTGGATATTTAAATAGTGTAGGCCGTTTTCCATTACATGTTTGAATATATATGAGACCGGTGCAGAACCTGATTCACTTTCTCCTAATTTAGGCTGCTTAACTGTAATATACATTATTAACTTTGGATCATCACTAGGTGCCATGCCTAAAAATGAAAAGATATAATTTTCACGACCTTTTAAATAACCTGATGATCCGCCAGAAATTTGAGCAGTACCCGTTTTTCCAGCCACCGTATATGAGTCTAAATTATAGATATTTCGACCGGTTCCAACCTTTGAAGTAATGACCGATTCCATCGCTTGTAGCACTTGGTCGGCAGTCTCTTTTGAAATTGGCTCACCAACGATTTCAGGTTTCTTTTCTAAAATTGTTTCTCCAGTGTTCGGATCTGTAATGCTTTTGATCACGTATGGCTTCATCATTTTACCATCATTCGCAATCGCGGTTGCAGCCTTAACGAGTTGAATTGGTGTCATTGTTGAACCTTGACCAAATGATGTTGTCAATTGTTCGATCGGATAACGATAGAGTAAAGTACCAGCCTCTTCTCTAGGTAAGTCTATTCCAGTCGGCTGATCAAAGTGAAATGCCCTTAAATAATCTAAGTATCGATTTGTACCTAGCTTTTCCCAAACAATTTTCGACATTGCTACGTTTGATGAGCGCTCAAAGCCTTCTGCAAAGGTAATATTTCCCCAACGCTGACTCCAATCTGTCACTGGTCGTTCAATCTGATCAATTTTATATGATCCAGATTTATATACTTCACTTGGATTATAAAGGCCTTCTTCTATTGCTGCTGCGATCGTAAAAGCTTTGACCGTTGATCCTGGTTCAATTGGTGTCGAAACAATATCATTATACCAATTCTCCACATCACCCAAATTATTTGGATTATATGACGGACGATTACTCATCGCTAAGATTTCACCTGTTTTCGGATCAATAACTGTAGCAGTCATTCGTTCAGGTTGATAAACTTCCTGGACATGTGACATTGCGTCCTCAAGAATTGTTTGGATTTTCTGATTGAGCGTCAACTTGACATTAAAGCCATCTTTCGCTTCAACAATCACTTCATTTGAATTCATTAATTTTGTATTATATTTATCACGATGGAATGAGATCGAACCTTTTTCACCACTTAGATACTCATCAAGTTGTGCTTCAATTCCTGTAATTCCAGTAATTATGTGATCATCATCAGTCTGTGCTAACCCAATCACCTGTGATGCAAAAATTCCATTAGGATAATACCGTTTAGCTTCTTCAATAAAGTGAATTCCTGGTAAGTCTAATTCATCAATCTGATCTTTTTGTTCTCGTGTCAATTGATTACCTTCTCTACCGAATTCAACTTGAAAAAGACCTTTTTCAACTCCAGACTGCAGAATTGTATAGACCTCTTTTTGCTCCAAACCAATAATCGGAGCGAGTTCTGTCGCCGTTTTTTCTAAATCAGCAACATGGTTTATTCGTGTTTTAGGATTGGGTGAATATGATTCATCAACAATTGCATACAATCGATAAATCGTCAAATCTTGGGCAAGTTGCATTCCATTACGGTCGACGATCGAACCTCGACTTGCCGGAAGTTCACTATAGTTCGTCCGCTGACGGTTTGCCCATTCTTGTAAATCAACACCCTGTACTTCTCCAGTCACTTGAATATATGCAAAACGTCCAATTAAAACAAAAAATAAAACAACAAATAAGCCAAAGCTAATATTCAGTTTCCAATCACTTCTTTTACGTTCATTCATTTGTCAAACCCACAGTTACTCAACGAATGAAGTTGCTTGTTTGACTTGAGTGTTCTGAATATTTAAGCCATTTTCCTTCGCAATCATTAAGATACGCTCAGGATTACTATACTCCATAGCTTGATGGCTTAAATTTTCGTTAATCATTTGTTGTTCTGCAATTTCCCGTTCTAATCGCTGGACATGACGATTCAAGGAGTCGATATTCGCATTATAAGAGACGGTAAAAATTAAGGCTAATGCCATGCATAGTCCGAAAGAGCAAGCTAATATTTTCTCACCTAACGTAATCTTTCGCGAATTGACTTTGATGACTTTTTTTACATGTTTCTGGTCTGTTCGTCTGGTGCGCTGTGGCGTTAATGTTTGGTAATTTTTAGCTTCACTTAAGCTCATGTATTATGCCGCCCTTCTTGATAGAAAAATTGTTCATCCCAAACTTTTACTTTTTCTACAATCCGTAATTTTGCCGATCTTGCTCGCCTGTTTTCTTCGAGCTCGTCCGTTGTTGCTATAATTGGTTTTCTCGTAATTGATTTAAATGGTGGTTGACTCGTTTCAGGTATTACTGGGAAATTCCTTGGTAACGGTGGCAGTGTACTCCACTTTTTAAATGCTTGCTTGCAGAGTCGGTCTTCCAATGAATGAAATGTGATGACCGCAATTCGTCCACCTATTGCAACCTTTTCAGCTGCTTGGTGTAGTACATCATAAAAAGCTTCTAGTTCATCATTGACTGCAATCCGAATTGCTTGAAAGACTCTTTTTGCTGGATGCCCACCTTTGCGTCTTGACGCAGCTGGAATCGCATCCTTAATAATTTCTACTAACTCAAAAGTAGACTCAATCGGTTGATTAGTTCTAACTAATTCAATTCTTCGTGCAATTTGCTTAGCAAATTTTTCTTCTCCATATTTGAAGAAAATATGAACTAACTCTTGAAAACTCCATTCATTAACAACATGAAATGCTGATAATTCTTGTGCTTGATTCATTCTCATATCAAGCGGAGCATCATGTTGATAGCTAAATCCTCGCTCTTTTTGATCTAATTGTGGTGATGACACACCAAGATCAAATAAGAAACCGTCAACTTTGCCAATACCTTTTTCATTTAAAATTTGATTTAGATGTCTAAAATTCGAATGAATAAATAATACTTTATCTTGATAAGGTGATAAGCGTTCTTTTGCTGCTTTAATTGCTTGTTCATCTTGATCAAATGCAATTAATTGACCGGTTGTTAATTTTTTTGCGATTTGTTCTGAATGACCACCAGCGCCTAAGGTTCCATCAACATAAATGCCCTCTGGCTTGATATTTAAACCCTCAATTGTCTCAGTACGTAAAACACTTATATGCTCAAACAAACGATCACCTTCCTTTTGTTTTAAAAGTCAAATTCCATCATATTTTCAGTAATTTCAGTAAATGTTGATTCAGATTCGTCCATATACTCATTCCAAATATCTTCAGCCCAAATCTCAACACGATTTGAGACTCCAATAACAGCACAGGCTTTTTCAATCTGAGCATATTTTCTTAATGGAGCTGGTAAATTAACACGGCCTTGCTTATCAATTTCACATTCTGTAGCACCTGAAAAGAAAAATCGTGTAAAGGCTCGAGCGTCTTTTTTAGTAAGCGGGAGTTTTTTTATCTTCTCTTCAAGGATGTGCCATTCTTCCAAAGGATATACGAATAAACATTGGTCTAATCCTCGCGTCACCACGAAGCTTTCACCCAACGTATCACGGAATTTAGCCGGCATGATCATCCGACCTTTTTCGTCTGTATTATGTTTGTATTCTCCCATAAACATAATAATCGCCCACCTTTTTTTCTAGTTTACCACAACCCCCCACTTCCCACCACACTTTTTTGGATATTCTTTTGTAAATACGTAAGATAGTACATGTGTTCGTGTTTCACCAATAAAAAAAACCAGTATTGAACTGGTTTTACCTTTTTTCGAACAAAATATTAGTTAATTACGATATAGTAAATTGCAATGCAGGTCAAAATTGCATTTAAAACGAAAAAGAGCAAAAATATGAATCTTAAATACAATTTCCAAATCCGCTTTATTTTAATATCCCGAATTAACTTCCATTGAATTAAGATGAAACTAAACAAAACAAGCAACAGAAAAATGATGATCGGTCCTAATACATTAATTTGAAAAATGACATTAAATATTGTAATTGTTGAAATCAGATGAACGACCGCCGTGTATTCCATACACTTATGAACAAGTTTTTTACGATACTCAATGAAATAAGTTAAGATAAAATAGGTTAAAGTCGTCACAACGAACGGAAATGTGACTAAAAAAGCAATTAGATAAGCAACTATTTTCGACATATAATCTCCCATATCCTCTTGATTTGACGTAATCTTTGATCTTAAAAAAATCATATCCTATGTTAGTGATTTCGTCAAAATTTTTTTACTCAAAGAGAACGGTACACAATTCAACTTGTTATCATTCGATTTCGTTAGTTAGTAACTTAATTTTTTCAAGCAATGTCCGGTAGATTGCAATCTCTTCTTTTAGGAGCTTATTTTCTTCAATTTGTTCATTATAATTCGCATCTCTTGCGACTTGAGTTTGATTCTTTGTTTCTATTTTGAGTTTTTCTAACCACTGAATTGCTTGATCAACTGTTTTTACCGAACTTGATACCGCACAAGCCGGTATATCATTGGCACCTTCATAGTG
>CAZONN010000037.1:0-11935 GCA_964581235.1 uncultured Amphibacillus sp. | reverse complement strand
TGATGATTGAAAGTGAACAGATTTTTATTATGGGTCACCAATCACCAGATATGGATTCGATTGGATCAGCAATTGGAATTTTGAATATGGCGTTAACGAATGGTGTTGATGCTTATATCGTCGTTGATGAAGATGATCTGGAATATGGAGTTGAGCGTCTCGTCAATGATCTGAAGGAAACAGAGATTTGGGATCGGTTAATTAGTCCGGAGCAATCGCTAGATATGGTTACTAAGGACTCGCTCACAATTGTTGTTGATACACATCGGCCTTCAATTGTTGCCGAGAGTAAATTATTAAATAGGACAGATTATGTTGTTGTGATCGATCATCACCGCCGTGGTGAAGAGTTTATTAAAGATCCAACCTTAGTTTATATGGAACCGTATGCTTCTTCTACGGCTGAATTGGTTACAGAACTAATTGAGTATCAGTCACCAGCTCTGAAATTGAGTCGTCTTGAAGCGACAGCTTTATTAGCTGGAATTGTCGTTGATACGAAAAACTTTAACTTTAGAACAGGCTCACGAACGTTTGATGCAGCATCTTATTTACGATCAAAAGGGGCAGACACTATTCTAGTCCAAAACTTTTTAAAAGAAGATTTAGATGATTTTATTAAACGTAGTCATTTAATTGAGAGAACAACGATTCACGAAGATAATATTGCGATAGCAGTAGCAGAACCTGGCCAAGTATTTAATTCAGTTGTAATCGCGCAGACAGCTGATACATTATTAAGTATGAGGAATGTTTTAGCTTCGTTTGTGATTTCTGAACGCTCAGATCAACGTATTGGTATCAGCGCGCGTTCGGCTGGGGATATAAATGTTCAACTGATAATGGAACAAATGGGAGGTGGCGGGCATTTATCAAATGCGGCAACACAACTCAGTGACATTTCAATTCAAGAAGCTTATCAGCAGTTAATTGAAATTATTAATCAATCAATTGAAAGAGGAGACGAATAAATGAAAGTTATATTTATACAAGATGTTAAAGGGAAAGGGAAACAAGGGGAAGTAAAGGATGTATCTGAGGGGTATGCACGTAATTATTTAATAAAGAACAAGTTAGCAATTGAGGCAACTCCAGGAAACTTAGGTGCACTTAGGGCAAAACAAAATAAACAACAACGTCAAGAAGAGGAAATTATTGAAGAAGCGAAGCAGGTAAAAGAAAAACTGACTAAAATTGAAGTTCAGTTAAAAACGAAGGCCGGGGAAAATGGGCGTCTATTTGGTTCAATTACGAGTAAACAAATTGCCGATCAGTTAGCAAAAGCACATAAAATAAAAGTAGACCGCCGTAAAATTGAATTAGATGAACCAATTCGTAGCTTAGGCCATACAAATGTACCTGTTAAGTTACACCCAACTGTTGCAGCAGTAATTAAAGTGCATGTCGTTCAAGCTTAGTTTAATGAAGGGGGTTTTTAAATAAAGCCCTCTTCTTTTACATATGAAGTGATGGATTGAAGAAGGAGGAGCTTTGATGTCTGAGACCTGGGAAGAACAGCGGATACCACCGCATAATATAGAGGCTGAACAAGCCGTGATTGGGGCTATTTTCCTCGAGCCTGATGCGATGTCTTCGACTGCAGAGTTTTTGCAGTCGACTGATTTTTATCGAGCTGCCCATCAGCGTATTTATCACGTGATGCTTCAGTTGACTGACCGCGGAGAGCCAATTGACTTAGTCACCGTATCAACTGCATTAGCAGATGCCAAATTATTAGAGGAAATCGGGGGAGTATCATACTTAACAGAACTGGCAAATGCTGTCCCGACGGCTGCTAATATTATTTATTATGCAAAAATTGTTGAGGAAAAAGCATTACTTCGTCGATTGATCTCAACAGCTACTCATATCGTGACAGAAAGTTTTACTAAAGAAGATGAAGTTGAAGAAGTCATTAGTAATGCAGAGAAAAACATTTTAGAAGTGAGTAATCGCAAGAATACGAACTCATTTAAGAATATTAAAGATGTTTTAATTGATGTTTATGACAATATTGAAAGACTCCATCAGCATGGTGGCGATGTTACTGGCATTTCAACCGGTTTCCGTGACCTCGATAAAATAACTTCAGGCTTTCAACGGAATGATTTAATTATTATTGCTGCAAGGCCATCAGTAGGTAAAACTGCTTTTGCTTTAAATATAGCCCAAAACGTCGCAACGAAAACGGAAGAGAATGTTGCTATTTTCAGTTTAGAAATGGGTGCAGATCAGCTTGTTAGTCGGATGATCTGTGCTGAAGGTAATATTGACTCTCAACGTCTAAGAACAGGTAAGCTTGAGTCCGATGATTGGGGCAAGCTGACGATGGCAATGGGGAGTTTGTCAAATGCAGGTATTTTTATTGATGACTCACCAGGAATTCGTGTCAATGAAATTCGTTCAAAATGCCGCCGTCTGCAGCAAGAACATGGTCTAGATATGGTCATCATTGATTATTTACAATTGATTCAAGGTAGTTCTGCGAGTGCACAGGAAAACCGTCAACAAGAAGTATCTGAGATCTCGCGTTCATTGAAAGCTTTAGCAAGAGAGCTAGAAATTCCAGTTATTGCTCTATCTCAGCTGTCCCGTGGCGTTGAATCACGTCAGGATAAGCGTCCGATGATGTCAGACTTACGAGAATCAGGTAGTATCGAGCAAGATGCTGATATTGTAGGCTTTTTATATCGAGATGATTATTATGATAAAGAATCGGAACGACAAAATATTATTGAAATCATTATTTCAAAGCAACGTAATGGTCCAACAGGAACGGTTGATCTCGCTTTTGTTAAAGAATATAATAAATTCGTTGATTTAGATCATCGTTATGCAAATGCCGATATACCACCAGCATAAGGTAAATAGAACAAGTAATGCTCACCTTTAAACTGAAAGGTGAGCGTTTTTTTAAATTTAACTATCTGAATATTCGGCCACCTAAAGTCGAACGTTTTATAGGTAAGCACAAATAACGTTCGCGAATAGATTGACTTTTGCTAATTTACTTGGTAAACTGAGTTTTGGAAATGAGCAATTCGCTTATATTATTTATTTCATAATTAAAAGAGAGAATTTTTATAATAGAATGATGGAGGTGCCAACTATGTCAACAGTTGTAGTTGTTGGAACACAGTGGGGCGATGAAGGAAAAGGAAAAATAACTGATTATTTATCACAAAATGCAGAAGTCGTGGCGCGTTATCAAGGTGGGAATAATGCCGGTCACACAATTAAGTTTGATGGTGTAACATATAAATTACACTTAATTCCTTCAGGTGTTTTCTTTGAAGAAAAGTTAAGTGTTCTAGGTAATGGAATGGTGATCGATCCTAAAGCGATCATCGAAGAACTTGCTTATTTACACGATAAAGACATTAGTACTAAGAACCTGAAAATCAGTAATCGTGCACACGTGATCCTACCTTACCATTTACAATTAGATATTTTACAAGAAGAAGAAAAGGGAATTAACAAAATTGGAACAACTAAAAAGGGTATTGGTCCAGCTTATATGGACAAGGCCGCTCGAGTTGGTATTCGAATTGTTGATTTATTAGATAAAGAAACGTTCCGTGAAAAATTAGAGCAAAACTTAGCTGAGAAAAATCGCTTGTTCTCTAAAGTGTACGATGCTCCTGAAATTCAAGTAGAGGATATCTTAGAAGAATATTATGAGTATGGCCAACAAATTGCTAAATATGTTGTTGACACATCTGTTGTACTTAATGATGCAATTGATCAAGGTCGTCGCGTCCTCTTCGAAGGTGCACAGGGTGTTATGCTTGATATTGACCAAGGGACGTACCCATTTGTAACGTCATCTAACCCAATTGCTGGTGGAGTAACGATTGGTTCAGGTGTTGGCCCATCAAAAATTAATCATGTTGTTGGTGTATCTAAAGCTTACACAACTCGAGTTGGAGATGGACCATTCCCAACAGAGCTGCATAATGAGATTGGTGACCGCATTCGTGAAATTGGTAAAGAATATGGTACGACAACAGGACGGCCTAGACGAGTAGGCTGGTTTGATAGTGTTGTTGTTTCTCATGCACGTCGAGTAAGTGGGATCACAGATTTATCACTAAACTGTCTTGATGTACTATCGGGTATTGAAACATTGAAAATTTGTGTCGCTTATAAATACAAAGGTGAAATCATCAGAGAGTTCCCTGCAAGCTTAAAGGTGTTAGCTGAATGTGAGCCTGTTTATGAAGAGTTACCGGGTTGGACTGAAGATATTACAGGAGTTAAAACGCTTGATGAATTACCAGTAAACGCACGTCACTACTTAGAGCGTATCTCACAATTGACTAAAATCCCGTTATCAATCTTTTCAGTCGGTCCTGACAGAACACAGACGAATGAAGTTAGAAACGTCTATCGACTAAAATAATTTTAAAACTGAAAAAACTGCACCCTATCATAATAGAGTGCAGTTTTTTTGATGTTTTATTGTCAGAATTGACACGGAATAAAATGGGTTCAATTATACGATTGTATTACATTATCCCAAAAGGGGTTTAAACTAGAGCGGAACCTATGTTAATCTACTATAGATGAATAAAGCATCTATATCAATTGATGCGGGAGGATCTAAATATGCAAGCATTTATGAAGATGATTTCTAATGGTCGATTAAAAGTTATTTCCGCAACTAGTCTATTAATCATTCTAATCACTCTATTAGGGCTAATTGTTGGCGAGTCACCAGTTATTTATGCAAACAGTGACAAGAAACTAACGACAATCTACCATGTTTATTTAACTGACGATTATATCGGATCTGTTGATGATCAATCAATTATTGAACAACATATCTCAAATAAGCTTGAGTCAATGAATGATTCAGATGATAACTATACATATGGCTACGAACAAGAGCTACTCTTTATTCCAGAACGTGTATTTCATACGAATCTAAATATTGATCAAGTATTAGCGGTACTCGATCAAGAGTTAATCATTGGTATTCAAGCAACGACGGTCCAATTCGGTGATAATATATTAGGGCATTTTGCTTCAACAGCTGAAGCTGAGCAAGCAATTTTTGATTATAAAAATCTTTATGTCGATGAAGATACCTTAAATCGTCTAGCAGATGATGAAGCAGACGGAAAAGTTGAACTGGAAACTGGTGAGTCTATTATTACAGACGTTACTCTATCAGAAGAGGTTACACTTTTTGAATCAATTGTTTCAGAGTCTGATTTGTTAACTGTAAAAGAAGCGGTCAGACTATTGGATAAAGGAACATTAGAAGATATGATTCATCACGTTGCTGCAGGTGATACATTATATGCAATTGGTAAACGATATAATTTATCTGAGCAACAATTGCTGGATTTAAATGATGACTTAGCTCTTAACGGAGTCTTACATCCCAATCAAGAAATTAATGTGACAGATTACGTACCATTAGTAAATGTGGTTGTTTCTGAAGAAGAGCGTAAAGAAGAAGTCGTTAAAGCTGAGAAGAAAACCGAACAAACAGACGAGCTTTACCTTGGAGAAACAAAGAAAAAGCAAGTTGGTGAGGACGGCAAAAAGGAACTTCATTTGGCGATTGTAAAAGTAAATGGTAAAGTCGTCGAACGTGAAGTTCTATCTGAAAATATTATTAAGGAAGTTCAGCATGAGATTACCCTTGAAGGAACAAAGGAAATTCCATCAAGAGGAACAGGTGACTTTGCTTGGCCAGCTGTTGGAGGCTATATTTCGAGTTATTACGGTCCACGTTGGGGCTCTCATCATAATGGAATAGATATTGCCCGTCCATCAAATCGGAACATTGTAGCTACAGACAATGGCGTTGTTGAAGAGGTCACATCAAATAGTGGTTATGGAAACTATATTGTTATTAATCATAATAATGGTTATAAAACATTATATGCGCACCTTTCAAGCATGGATGTAAGTGTCGGCGATACAGTACCACAAGGAACAAAAATTGGCGTAATGGGGACAACCGGCCGCTCAACAGGTATTCATTTACACTTTGAGGTCATAAAAGACGGTTCAAAAATAGATCCAATGAACGTATTAAACTAAATAACAAACCAAACCTCTGTTACCAAAACAGAGGTTTTTTAATTGGGCAACAAAAATAGTTAAAAATAAACATTAAAACAGTGCAATTAAAGACATTTAGCTTAAAGTACGTTAAAATAAGGCAAGAGTACAATATATTATCGGGAGGCAATATCGATATGAACCAAAAAATATTAGTTGTAGACGACGAGAAACCAATTGCAGATATATTAAAATTCAATCTAGAAAACGAAGGCTACGAAGTTATCTGTGCGTACGATGGCGACGAAGCGATTGAACTAACACATAAAGAAAACCCAGATCTTTTATTACTAGATATTATGCTACCAAAGCGTGATGGGAATGAAGTATGCCGTGAAATCAGAAAAACACACAATATGCCAATCATCATGCTAACAGCAAAAGACTCAGAAATAGACAAAGTTCTAGGATTAGAACTTGGTGCCGATGACTACGTGACAAAACCATTTAGTAACCGTGAAGTCATCGCTCGAGTGAAAGCAAACTTAAGACGTCAACAACAACCAGCTGATCAAGCGAGTGTCAATAAGGATATCCAAGTTGGCACATTAACGATTCATCCAGATGCATATGCTGTCACAAAATCAGGCAAACAGGTTGACTTAACCCACCGTGAATTTGAACTGTTACATTATTTGTCACGTCATATTGGGCAAGTCATGACGCGCGAACACTTACTAGAAACTGTTTGGGGCTATGATTACTATGGCGATGTAAGAACAGTCGATGTAACCGTAAGAAGACTTCGTGAAAAAATTGAAGATAATCCAAGTAATCCACTTTGGATTATTACTCGCCGAGGAGTAGGTTACTATTTACGCAGTCCTGAACAGGAGTAATAACGAATGAAAAAAGTAGGGTTATTTCAATCAATTCAATGGAAAATAATAATGATTATGATTTTGCTTATTTTATTAACAGTCCAAGTTATTAGTGCCTACTTTTCACAGGGCTTGGAGACAGAGTTAAATGAAAACTTTGAAGTAGTAATTGATGAACGTCTTGAAGTATTAAGTTACAACATCAAAGATGCAGTGTTAAGGGATCGTTCCGATGACACCATGGATCGCACATTAGAGCAAGATGTCGCTGACATAATCGCATTGTATGGACAAAGTGATGCCTATTCAAAACTCCAAGTTGTTGATCGTCAATTTCGAATCGTCGGCACAAATAACCAAGAAGATATTGGTAAGTTAATTACTGGTGACAGTAGTATCAGGCCAGCAATCATTTCAGGTACGAAGTCACGAACGGTTCAACGTGATATTGTGACTGGGGAACGACACTTAGTTAAAATACAACCACTATCGAATGATCAAGGGGAACCGATTGGAGCGATTCACCTGGAAGCATCGATGGAAGGAATTTATGAGCAGTTAGCAAGTATAAATACAATCTTTCTAAATGGAACCTTAATCGCCATTGCTATTTCAGCACTTCTTGGTGTATTAGTAGCACGTTCGATTACAAAACCGATTAGTGAGATGCGCCAGCAAGCACAAGTCTTAGCTAGCGGTGATTTTTCACAAGAAGTAAACGTGTATGGGACTGATGAAATTGGTCAGCTTGCTAATACGTTTAATGAAATGAAGGAAAACATCAAGAACGCAAATCATACCACAGAAGAAGAACGACGAAAGTTAAGTTCAGTACTTTCAAATATGTCTGATGGTGTTATTTCAACAAACGAGTTGGGTCAAATCACGTTAATGAATGATCCAGCTGCAATTTTAATTGGCCAAAGCTTTGATCAAGTAAAGGACAAATTAATCTTTGATGTACTTAATTTAAATGAGGAAAATGCTCAACTCGTTGAAATGCAAGATACAAGTTCGATTACGCTAGATTATAGTGATGATCATCAATTTTTATTGTTAAAAGCAAATTTTACAGTTGTTGAAGATGAATACGGCCGATTTTCTGGTTATATTACGGTTATTAGTGACGTTACTGAACAAGAAAAAGTTGAGAGAGAGCGTCGTGAATTTGTTTCTAACGTTTCTCATGAACTAAGAACGCCACTAACAACGATGCGCAGCTATTTAGAAGCTCTAATTGATGGTGCTTGGACGAATCATGAAATTGCACCACAATTCCTTGAAGTAACACAGAATGAAACCGAGCGTATGATTCGTCTCGTTAATGATTTATTACAATTATCAAAAATGGATAACAAAGGTGAAGAGATGGTTAAAGAGCGTGTTAACATCGTGCCATTTTTCCATCATATCCTTGATCGCTTTGAAATGAATAAAGATGAGCGGATTAAAATTGAGCGCAGTATTCCACGAGAGAGTATTTTTCTTTGGATTGATAAAGATCAAATTATTCAAGTTGTTGATAATATAATGTCGAACGCCCTAAAATACTCACCCGAAGATGATGCTGTTCGTTTTAAATTAACGAAAGAGCGTAATCGAATTAAGGTACTGATAGCGGATAATGGTCCTGGTATTTCACCGGAAAAACTAGATAAAATTTTTGATCGCTTCTATCGTGCGGATTCTTCAAGGTCGAGAGAACGAGGTGGAACGGGCTTAGGTTTAGCGATTGTCAAAGAAATTATTGACAATCATCAAGGTCAAATTTGGGCTGAGAGTACAGAGGGACAGGGAACTAGGGTTTTCTTTTCGCTACCTTTGATAGCACGAAAGCAGGGTGATTAACGATTATGCGCGAACATTTAAAAACAATTTTACTCGTATTATTAGTTTTTTCTAGTATATTTTTAACATTAGCTATTTGGAATCATCAACCTAATTTCGAAATGACTGGTCTAGATGAAAGCTTAGTTGACCCGAAAATTGAGACAGGTTATCGATTAATGCGCTCAGAGGTTCTAAAGCCAATTAACTTGATTTATCATAATCAGAATGATGAAAATCCAATTGGATTAACAAATAAAGCCTCTGAAACACGGTTATTTGAACACATTCGCGGATATTACCTGTATAACTTTACCTATTTAACGTTGGATGAAGCGTGGTTGGATGAAAATCCTGATCGTCTAGAGATTATTTTTTCAACTGAATTACCATCCGAAACAATAAATGATTTATTTTCAGTTGATCAATCAACGGTCATTCCGACAGGTGATTATAATCGAATTGACATTATCCTGAACGAAGAGGGCCAGGGCCATCATCTTATCTTTAGAAATGATCAGGAAAATAGTTCAATTGGTGCTAGTTTACAAAATTACTCAGAAGAAATTGAAGAGATTAAGCGGAACTTTTCGACTGAAGACTATGTGACCTATGAGGTTCATGAAAGTAGTCGTGGAACAAAAATGTATTTACCAAATGTCGTAGATCCAAATGTTTTACTTTTTTCTTATCGGGATATCCCAGTTGACCCGTTTAAGAATTTTCTGTTTACTACGCCATCGATTCTAAGAAGTTCTCAGACATTAATGGGGGATACAATTTTTATTGATGGCACGAGAGAATTAACCCATCGATCGAACCATATTTCCTTTACTAATCAAACAAATCAGCAAAGGATATCAGATGAAGAGATCACATGTTACGAGCTATTTGATCAAGTGCATGATTTTATTAACAGACATCACGGGTATACGTATGAACCACCATTTAGTTATTTTGTTTCTTGGTTGGAAATGACTCCACAAACAAATCAAGTTGACTTTTCGTTATCCTATAAGGGTATTCCAATCTTCTCAGACTCACAATTAGCGACGATTTCTGTCGCTTGGCATAACCAAATCGTTTATCAGTACCAGCACCCATTAATTACCCTAGTTGAGGAGCGAGGTGTTGGAAGAGAAATAACGAACCTAATTAGTGCAAGTGAGGTTATCGATGTTTTAAAAGGAATAAGTTATCGGAGATCAGCTATTTATGATGTAACTGTTGGCTATCGTATAAGAGAGCAGCTCGGTGGTCAAGGGCAGGTGTATGAATTGATTCCGACTTGGTACGTAAAAGGTATAAATGGATGGAATCCTTTAATTATTCCACCAGAAGGTGTGGGAGGGGATAGTAATGCAATGGGGCCAAATTAAAACACTTTTTATTATTTGTTTTTTAATTTTGAATATGTTTCTTGTTAAGCAATTGATTGATCGAAATCAAGATGATATAACCTTTATCCCAATTACATCTCGTGAGGATGAATTGAAATTTAATATTAATGGTTTGGAAAACCTTTCAGACGAAAGCTATACCGCGCCACTAATTCACACGCAAAATTATAACTATAATTTAGCAGAAGAAGTGATCGAGAACTTAGTTCAACAAAAAGTTGTTGTTATAAATAATTATTATTTATTTTCTCAATTTAACAAGCCAGTAACTGTTGATTTTGACAATGTAGAATTCCAGCTGAGTGATTACATCATAAACGCCGATCAATACACCTATTGGGAAAAAATAGAGTCAACTAATGTGTTAGTTTACTTTCAGGAAATGCAGCATCCCATTTTTTACAATCCCAATGCTATTTTATTGATATTCTTAAATTCAGAGGGTCAGATGACGCACTATACGCAAAGTCAGTTAAGAATAGTTGGTAATCCTGAGGAAGAGCGCTCTTTGATTAAGCAGTATGATGCCGTTTATCGACTGTATCATCATTTTAAGGAGATCGTTACGGGAGATACGGTATCAGGTGTTTCTTTGGGATATCATAATTTAGTTTCATTACCAAATGGAGAGTTGTTACTTAATCCAACATGGGATATCCAAGTGAATGATAGGAATCACCATTTTGTTAACGCAATTGATGGTCATAATTATCCTCAAAATAATCTTTTTTATCAAGACAGACTGAAAGAATTGATTACGATACTTGAATCTGTTGATAAAGATAATTTAATTTCTTATCATATAAAAGATGATGTGGAGGGGGTAATATTAAATATGAAACAACTTTTCACAGAGGTTCATCAAAATATAGTCGAGGTGGATGTAGAATGACGTTTCAATTTTCAGTACTTGCCTCAGGAAGTTCAGGCAATGCTTTTTATATCGGTACAGATAAAGAAAAAATCTTAGTCGATGCTGGATTAAGTGGTAAACAGATTGACCGGTTATTTCATGAAACCGGCTTAGATCCTAGAGATTTATCAAGAATTTTAGTGACTCATGAACATAGTGATCATATTAAAGGTCTTGGCATTATCGCTAGAAAATATAACTTACCTATTTATGCAAATCAAAAAACATGGAATGCGATGGAAGGATCAATTGGAAAGCTCTCGCTTGATCAAAAATTCACCTTTGACATGGATCAGGTGAAAACTTTCGGTGACATCGATGTGGAATCATTTGGGGTTTCTCATGATGCAGCTGAGCCGATGTTCTATACTTTCCATCATGGCGGGAAAAAGGTCGCACTTGTTACCGATCTTGGTTACGTGTCTGAACATATTAAAAAGACAGTTGAAGATGCTAATGCTTTAGTATTTGAGGCTAATCATGACGTATCTATGTTACAAATGGGTGGCTATCCTTGGAATGTTAAACGAAGAATACTAGGTGATTATGGGCATGTTTCTAATGAAGACTGTGCACTTGCATTAGAGGATATTATTGGTGATCAAACGAAGCGGATATATTTAGCGCATCTAAGCAAAGATAATAATATGAAGGAACTCGCGCGAATGTCAGTTGAAAATCATTTAAAAGCAGCTGACTTTCCAATTGGTCACAATATTACCATTCATGATACGGATCCGATGGTACCAACACCGCTTTATCAAGTTGTTTAAATTCTGAGTAATTGAGGTAAACTAATCGTACTGCTGAAATAGGGGCTGGTTAAGATAGTCTACTTTGATGATGGAAGCAAAAGAGGCAAACAGAAAAGCTATCGAAGGAAGCGAAACAATCCT
>CAZONN010000036.1:0-12085 GCA_964581235.1 uncultured Amphibacillus sp. | reverse complement strand
TAATCGACGTGACTGAACAACAGGAACAACCAATCCTTCTGCACCAAACATAAATGACTCTTCAAGATCTTTTCTCGTACCTACAAGTGATCCAACCACTTGAATTCCATCAAGTACTGATTTAATTATATCTAAATCCATCGTTTCTGGTGGAAGTCCAACATTTACTACGCGAGCTGTTGGACGGACAGAATCAACCGCTTGTTTGAAAGCGACCTTTGATACAGCAGTAACAACTGCGGCATGTGCTCCACCCACTTCATTTTGAATCCATTCAGCAGGATCTTGATTTGTCGAGTTAAAGATCAGATCAGCTCCAGATTCTTTTGCTAACGCTAATTTATCATCATTAATATCAACTGCAATTACTTTAAAGTTAAATACTTTTTTCGCATATTGAATCGCAAGGTTACCAAGACCACCGACACCATATACGACAATCCATTGGCCTGGCTCTATTTTTGCTTCCTTAATTGCTTTATACATTGTGACACCTGCGCATGTTATACTCGTTGCCTGTTTTGCATCTAGCCCTTCAGGTACTTTTACTGCATAGTCTGCACTGACAATACATTGCTCTGCCATTGCCCCATCAACTGAAAATCCAGCATTTTTTACTTCACGACAATAGGTTTCTCGACCTGTTAAACAGTAATCACAATTGCCACAGCCCTCAAAGAACCAAGCAATACTGACACGATCACCGACTTTTAGGCTTGTCACATCGTCAGAGATCTCTCTAACAATACCAACACCTTCATGTCCTGGAATACGCCCAGGAACAGCTCCGAAATCACCTTTTGCTACGTGTAAATCCGTATGACAAACACCACAAAACTCAACATCTACTAATGCCTCACCTTGTTCAATCGGTCTTAATTCAACTTCTTTAATCTCAACTAATTTGTCTTTTGAATCAGATACAACAACTGCTCTCATGATCTTTCCTCCTATTCAAAAAAAATGCTCATTTCTTCACACACATTTATAATTCATTCTAATATTTTTATCAATAGAAGAATGAAAGTTTTCAAGATTTTAAAGATCATATTTTTTTAGATTAAAAAACACTCAATAGAATGGACGAGATCCAGTCTATTGAGTGTTTAGTTAATCTGTTAATTAGCGAATTGCTTTAAGTGCACCACTCCACGCTAGAACTTGGTCTAACATTTCGTTAGCATTATCTGCATGGTAATCTGCTGGCTTAAAGACAGAGAAGTTTTCAAAGTCTGCCATTAGTGAAAACGTAACTGCTGTTCTTACATCAGCAACTTGTAGTTCACCAAGGATTAGCCGTAAGTTTTCATGAGCACGTGTCCCTCCTAGACTTCCGTAACCAACAAATCCAGCTGCTTTGTTATTTAATTCAGGGTTTAAGTAATCTGTAGCATTTTTCAATGCGCCACCAATTGAGTGGTTATATTCAGGTGTAACAAATACATAGCCATCGAATGATGCAATTTTAGCTTGCCAAGCACCAATAACTTCTTGCACTTTAGCTTGGTCAGCTTCGTCAACTTTAGCACCTAAAAATGGTAATGGATAGTCTGCTAAATCAACAATTTCATACTCTGCATCGCCTCTATTTTTTGCAAATTCATATACCCAGTTCGCAACTGCCTCGCCATTTCGACCTTCTCTTACACTACCTAAAATAATACCTATTTTCAACATAAAAATTCCTCCTTATAATTATCTCGAATTCAATGTATTTATTATATCTCGAATTCGAAATAATGTCTAGTCTGATGCTTTAAATGTCCATTATTTTACCGGTATGCTCAAAGAACTGGTATCCAGACGTTGATGTAGGTGGATTTTCAATGAAATTATAAATGGCATTTGCTGTATCATTTGGGTTTGTTGGTGCTTGATTACCGCCCATATCTGTATGCATCCAACCAGGATGAACAGATAACACATTGATCTGATCTTCTTTTAATTCACGAACTAATTTTTCTGTCAGCATATTAAGCGATACTTTTGACAAACCATAAGGGTAATCACCTGGATAAGCATTCGTTAAACTACCTGCTTCAGAGCTCACATTAATAATTGATTTCTGTGTTCCCTTTTTCAAGAGTGGTAGGAAATGCTTAATAATTCTAGCTGGTCCTAAAGTATTAATGTCAAATGCTAACATACAATCTTCAAAACTTAAATCTTCGATTGATTGATCTCTGCCATTTAAAATGGCTGCATTATTGATAATAACATCTAAAGTGTTGATTTTTTCTGCTAACTTTTCTTTTTCTTGTATAATTGCATCTTCATCCGTTAATGTGATTTTCTAATTCATACCTTTTTTAGTTCATTAGTTTGTGACGATATTTTTTAGTAATTGATAGGATTGGACTAGTTTCTCACGATCAAAAATATATGATACAGCCATAATCTCATCAACATCATATTTGTTTTGAAAATCAATCATTTGTGTACGAACAGTGTCTTCACTTCCGACCCAACTTTCACTAATCATTGACTCAACAGCCATTTTTTCACGCGCTGACCAAACCGATTCTATATCTTCCATCGGTGGACTAAGTGGTTTTGCTGTCCCACGAATCACATTTAGGAAAAATTGAAGCGTGGTGTTAAACTCAATTTTTGCCACTTCGTCGGTTTCTGCTACGATCACGTTTAGACAAACAATCATATATGGTTCTTTTAAGTATGCTGATGGCTTAAAGTTTTCACGATATATCTCAATCGCTTCTGCCATATGTCTCGGCGCAAAATGACTCGCAAACGCGTAAGGTAAGCCGAGCTTAGCAGCTAGTCGTGCGGAATCAGTTGATGAACCTAAAATATACAATGGTACATTTGTATCTACGCCAGGATATGCTTTAACATGCCCTTGTTGATCCAGTGGTCCAAAGTACTGTAGTAATGACTCCACATCATTTGGAAATGTGTAAACAGGGTCATTTCCTTTAGAACGTCTTAACGCACTTGCAGTTAACATATCTGTTCCCGGCGCTCTGCCTAGCCCTAAATCAAGTCGATCTGGGTATAATGTTGCCATCGTTCCGAACTGTTCAGCCACGATCAACGGGGCATGGTTCGGTAACATGATACCACCTGAACCCACTCGTATCTCTTTGGTATGTTCTAGGACATGTTTAATTAACAGTACTGTCGCTGAACTTACTAAGTTGGGTGTATTATGATGTTCTGCAATCCAATAACGTTTATAGCCCATTTCTTCGGTCGCTTGCGCAAGATCAACAACTGCATCAATCGCTTGACGCTGATCCTCCCCTTCTCGTATCGGCGCTAAATTCAAAACTGAAACAGGTATATTAATTCGTGCCATTTTATCCACTTCCTTTAAACAAATAGTCTTAATTATTAGCTTAACACGTTTAGCTAAAAGTCCTTAATTTATTGCTTAGTAATAATACAACAAACTCCAAACAAAATATTAATCATTTTTTGTTTGGAGTTTAATTGTATCTTTTATCGTACTAATGGATGTTCCTCAGGGAGATAGCCTTCTATCTGATAGGCTTGTTCATCTTCAAGAAAAACTTCCTCAATAATAATTGAATGTTGTTTATATTGTTGTAGCAACTTGCCTTGATCTGCTGGTATTGTCACTTTGTAACGTGACCAAATTTTCTTAATTAATTTTTCCGTTTCTTCAAGTATCCTTTGTTGATGTTCTTCCACTAAAGCACTGACCACAATAGAAGGCTTTAACATCGGTAAGAAATCTTCCGTCAATTGATCACTTTTATTGTAGATCGTCAGCATTGGAATATGATCAGCATCTAATTCCTTCAGCAGACCAAGTACAGTCTCTTGTTGTTGGTCGTGATCTGGATGAGAGGCATCAACAACGTGATAGATTAAATCCGCTTCAGCCACTTCTTCTAGTGTTGACCTAAATGCTGCAATTAATTCAGTCGGTAGATCTTGCATAAAACCAACCGTATCCGTAATGATTGGCATAACACCTGACGGTAATTTTAATTTTCGTGACATCGGATCAAGTGTGGCAAATAACTGATCTTCTTCAAAACTGTCACTGTCTGTTAAGCGATTAAACAATGTTGATTTACCCGCGTTTGTGTAACCAACAATCGCAATATTAAAACTGTAGTTTAATCGACGTCTTTTACGATATTGCTCACGCTGATTAACAACTGTTTTTAGGCGTCGCTTCACCTCATCAATCCGACGATTAATATGGCGACGATCAGATTCTAACTTTGTCTCACCAGGACCACGTGTCCCGATCCCCCCAGCTAATCGTGATAAAGCTAACCCTTGACCATGTAATCGTGGCAGTAAATACTGATATTGTGCCAGTTCAACTTGTAACTTACCTTCATTAGATGTTGCTCTACTTGCAAAAATATCTAAAATCAATTGACTACGGTCAATGACTGAGATGCCAGTTTGATTTTGAAGATTACGCATTTGTGAGGCAGATAATTCATCATTAGCAATAATTAAATCTATTTCTTCACTTTCAACAAGTGCAGTTATTTCTTCTAACTTTCCTTTACCTAAATAAGTTGCTGGGTGTGGTTGATTACGTTTCTGAGTAATCACCTCAATCACTTCACCTCGAGCGGTTTTTGTCAGTGATTTAATTTCTTCCATTGAATAATAAAAATGAGTATCATCATCAGTTTGTTTCTGTACGGCTATAATTAAGATGTTTTCTGTCATGTTGCTCCCTCATTTCTTCTCGATCGTGCACTTGATACTTAAGTTGAAATATCCGCTGATGTTAATAAAATAAGTGCATCTACATCATAGACTTGCTGTTTCACTAAACGAGTTGATTGGTTTCTAATGATTTTCTCAATTAGATTTCTTATATAGCGGCCATTGCTAAAGTTTTGATTCGATCCAGTAACCATTTGTCTTTTGATTAATTGAATTAATTTATATTCTGCTTCATTTGTAAACATATAATCTCGATTCGCTACCATTTGTTTAGCAATTGCTAATAATTGATCAACGTCGTAGTCTTTAAAGTCAATAATAAAGGGAAATCGTGAACGGAGACCAGGGTTTGTTGCGAGAAAGTAATCCATTTGTTTTGGATACCCTGCTAAGATTAAGACAAACCTTTGTTGCTGATTATCCATATGTGTAACCAACATATCAATCGCTTCTTTACCAAAATCTTTCTCTCCGCCACGTGCTAAAGAATACGCTTCATCAATAAATAAGACTCCACCCTGGGCTCGTTCGATTAATTCTCTCGTTTTATGAGTTGTTTGACCAATATATTCACCTACTAAATCAGCACGATCGACTTCGATAAATTTTTGCTCACTTAAAACGCCTAATTCCACGAACCATTTTGCTAATAGTCGAGCAACCGTTGTTTTTCCGGTGCCAGGGTTTCCTTTAAAGAGCATGTGTAAGGTCTGAGGTTCTACTTTTAAATTGACTGATTTACGCCGTTTATTCATCTCGATTAGCGCATAAATTTCGATCATCTGATCATGTAAAATGATATTAATCTGATTTACTCTTGGTGTCATATTAGCGATCACTCTCCTTCACGTTATAAGTATACGCAAGTAGGAGAGATTTTTGCCTATTCTATTTTTAGCAATTAACGACAAAGCAGGTGTAGAATTTTATATCTTTCTACACCTGCCTTGCTATAAAACTATTAACCCCCATTTAAATACAATTATTCTGATTCGAGTGTAATGTTCTTAGACGGGGAAAATGTAGAGATTGCATGTTTAAAAATCAGTTGTTGCTTTCCATCAGTCTCAACTAAAACGGTGAAATTGTCAAATCCTTTAATGACACCTCTTAATTGAAAGCCATTTGTTAGAATGACAGTCACCTGAATATAGTCTTTTCTTAATGCGTTTAAATACTGATCTTGAATATTAACTGATTGAGCCATTGTATTTCCTCCTCTTTTCTCTCTATATATTAATAGTTCTCTATATCTTTTAAAATTCCTGCTAAATCAGCAGAAATCTTTTTAAAAGCATGATCTTTTTTTTCCGGAGTAATTGAATACCATTTTACATTCAATTTATTTCTAAACCAAGTATACTGCCTTTTCGCATAACGCCGGGAATTTCGTTTCAACAATTCAATTGCTTGTGCTAAATCATACTCATCTTCAAAGAATGGAATAAATTCTTTATAGCCAATTGCTTTCATCGATTGGGCATTCTTTAATCCATTATGATAAAGACTTCGCACTTCGTCAACTAAGCCTTTTTCAACCATGTAATCAACCCGTTGATCAATTCGTTGATATAAAAGGGATCGTTCCATCTCTAAACCAATAATAATTGTATCGTATCGTGGTGTGCTTGGCTGGGACTGTTGCAATTCTGTCACTGTTTGACCAGTACGATCATAAACTTCTAAAGCTCTAACAACTCGTCGGGTATTATTCGGATGAATACTTTTTGCTTGAACTGGGTCAATTGCTTGCAGACGTTGATAAACAGCGTCAATCCCGCGCTCAGCAATTTCTTGTTCAATTTTTTGTTGATAACTTAAATCACGCTTTTCATCAGAAAACTGATAATCGTATAAGATTGCATTGATGTAAAGCCCTGTTCCACCAACGATAATTGGTAGTTTACCACGTTGATGGATCTCAGCAATATGATCTTGAACTTGTGCTTGAAATTCAGCGACTGAAAAAGATTCGCTAGGTTGTTTAATATCGATCATATGATGAGGAATACTTTCCTTTTCGTCTTCAGTTACTTTAGCTGTTCCTATATCCATACCTTGATAAATTTGCATCGAGTCTCCACTAATCACTTCACCATTGAACTGTTTAGCTAAGGCAACACCTAGTGCTGTTTTTCCCACAGCTGTTGGACCAACAACAACAAGTACTTTATTATTTTGTTTTTCTGTCATTTACATCACCCGCTTAAACAGTTTCTCCATTTCATAGCTCGAAAAATGGATAATAATCGGTCGACCGTGAGGACATGTGAACGGATCATCCGTCGTTCGTAATTCTTCTAACAATTGAAACATTTCATCATTATTCAGATGATGATTTGCTTTGATTGAACGTTTACAAGCCATTAAAATGGCTGCCTCTTCTCGAAGTTTGTTTAGATTGATTTTTCCGTCACGGATAATTTGCTCAACCATATCCCGAATAATAGCCTCTTCAAGTCCGGTTGGAAACCATGTCGGATGTGAACGAATTAAGTAGGTCGATTGACCAAAGTGTTCAAAAAATAAACCAACTTCCTCTAGTTCTTCTTGATACTGCTCAAGCATTAGTGCTTCTGATTTTGAAAAATCAAATTGTAACGGTAGCAGTAGTTGTTGACGATCACGTTCTACCTGACCAATTTTATCTCGGAAAAACTCATATTTAATTCTTTCTTGAGCAGCATGTTGATCAATCATATAGAGACCGTCTTCATTTTCTGCGACAATATAGGTGCCGTGGTGCTGTCCAATTGGATACATAACTGGTACTCTATTTTTCGGATGGGCTTGAGCTGTCATCTCTTGTGTGTTTTCCACTGACTCATCTAGCTCATATGTCTGTTTTTCTTCATACGCTTCAGTTGGCGTACTTAGTTCAGCTTCGAACCGATCAAAATCACTTGGTTTGTTACGAACTGTTGTCATCTTCGTTGGATCAATTGACGGTGTCTTTTTCTCGTGTTCAAACTGAAAATGCTCTTGCTCTGTCTTCATCTGTTGTGCTTTTTTAACCGTCGCGTCTGGAATAAGCGTTTCTTTGCGAAAAGCTTCTTTAATCACTGTTTCAATTGCCTGATAAAGTTCTTTTTCTTTACTAAAACGAACTTCTAATTTTGCAGGATGGACGTTGACATCAACTAGAATTGGATCCATTTCAATTTGTAAAATAACAATCGGACTTCTTCCAATTGGTAATAATGTATGATAGCCTTTTAAAATAGCATGATTGAGCGGTATATTTCGGATAAAACGCCCATTAATAATTGTCGACATAAACGATCGATTCGATCTCGTCACTTCAGGTTTCGATATATAACCTGTTATTTGATAATCTAACGTTTTGTGATCGACTTTAAGCATTTTCTTTGCAACTGAAACACCGTAAATCTGTGCAATAATTTGTATTAAGTCGCCACGTCCATTAGATCGAAACAACTGTTTATCATTATGGTATAGTTCAAATCTAATCTTCGGATGTGACAGACTTAAACGATTGATCACATCAGTGATGTGCCCTAACTCAGTATGGATTGTCTTCATATGTTTTAAACGTGCAGGTGTATTGTAAAATAAATGTTCAACTGTCATTTCTGTGCCTTGTCTCGCATCTGATCGATCTCGATTGGTAACTCGTCCACCATCGATCGTTAGCAGCGTGCCCGCTTCATTACCAGTTGAAGTTTTAATTGTCAATTGACTAACAGCGGCAATCGATGCCAATGCTTCACCCCTAAAACCTAATGTTCGCACGTGAAAAAGATCATTTTCTGATTGAATTTTACTCGTTGCATGACGTAAAAATGCACGCTCCACATCTTCTTTATCTATGCCAAAACCATTATCGGTAATTTTTATTTTACGAAGACCAGCTTCTTCTATCTCTATTTTAACAATCGTACTACCTGCATCGATACTATTCTCGACTAGCTCTTTTACAACAGAAGCAGGCCGTTCGACAACCTCACCTGCAGCAATTTTATTAGCTAAAACATCAGGCATCGTCTGTATTTTCATGATCTAGTCCTCCTTATCAAGCAGTTGTTGGAGTCGATAAAGTTGATTCATCGCTTCCATAGGTGTTAATTCCATAATATTAATTGCTTTAAGTTCTTGCTCAAGTTGACTTGTTTGTTTCTCTTTCGCCTGTTTAGTTGGTTCATTAAGAAAGAAACTCAGTTGATCCGCTTCATTTCCTGCTACTTTTGGTTCTTTCTCCTGCTCTAATTGTTCTAAAATAACATTTGCTCGCGCTATTAATGAGTCAGGTAGTTCCGCTAATTTGGCTACATGAATACCATATGATTTATCAGCTGGACCACTTCTAATTTGATGTAAAAAGACGACACGTCCTTCAAATTCTTCAGCTCGAACATGGATGTTTTTTAACCTTGTTAAATAGTCCGCTAAGCTTGTGAGTTCATGATAATGCGTTGAAAATAGCGTCTTTGCTCCAAGTTGATCGTGAACATACTCCATAATTGCTTGAGCGATCGCCATCCCGTCATACGTGCTTGTCCCACGACCAATTTCATCAAGTAAAATCAAACTATTTTTTGTTGCATAGGTCAAAGCGTGTTTTGCTTCTAACATCTCGACCATAAATGTGCTCTGGCCACCAACTAAATCATCAGACGCACCAATTCGAGTGAAGATTTTATCGAAAACAGGCAACTTCGCTTGTTCTGCTGGGACAAAGCAACCGATTTGGGCCATGATTACGGTTAACGCTACTTGTCTCATGTAAGTACTTTTACCAGACATATTCGGTCCAGTGATCAGCAAGATTTGTGTGTCTTTATCGAGAGAGACATCGTTTGGTACATATGTCGCGTCACTCATCACTTTTTCAACAACAGGGTGGCGGCCTTTTACAATCTCAACCTCACCACTCGTTGTTAAAATTGGACGACTATAGCCTTGCTGCTCACTAATCGTAGCAAAGCTTTGAAAAACATCTAACTGACTAATTTGATCAGCTAATTGCTGCAGACAAGCAATATATTCTAGTACTTGCTCGCGTAACTTTAGAAAGAGTTGATATTCAAGTTCAATAATTTTCTCTTCAGCTGACAAAATCAAGTTTTCTTTTTCTTTCAATTCTGGTGTAATATAGCGTTCTGCATTTGCTAATGTTTGCTTCCGTTCGTATTTTCCTTCTGGTAGCAAATGTAGATTCGATTTCGTTATTTCAATGTAATAACCAAAAATTCTGTTATAACCGATTTTTAATGATTTAATCCCTGTCGCTTGTTTCTCTTGGCTTTCTAATTCAGCAATCCATTGTTTCCCGTTTCTAGAAGCATCACGATAACGATCAAGTTCATCATTAAAGCCATCACGAATAATATTACCTTCTTTAATCGTCATTGGTGGATCATCTGTTAAACTATTTTCCAGTAAATCTTTTAAATCGGTTAATGGATCTAAAGATTCAGCAAGTTTAACAATTTCAGGTTCATCAAAAGTTGCTAATGTTTCCTTTACAAATGGTACTTTATCTAATGATAATTTTAATTGCATTAAATCACGTGCATTAACATTTCCAAAAGCTACACGACCGCATAAACGTTCGAGGTCATAAATTGATTTTAAATGTTCACGTAGTTCTTCGCGTTTAATATAGTCTGCCATTAGACCATCAACGAATTGATAGCGTTTTTCTAGAGATGATTGATCTAATAATGGGCGTTCTAAGAACTTCTTTAACTTACGTGCACCCATTGCAGTTACCGTTTGATCAAGTACCCACAGCAAACTGCCTTTTTTTGTTTTTTTAATAATCGTTTCTGTTAATTCTAGGTTACGCTTTGAATACATGTCTAGACCGAGATATTGATTTAATTCAATCATTTGTAATGGCTTGATATGATTTAGCGCGCGTTTTTGTGTTTTTTCCAAGTAGCCAATCAACTGGCTAAAGCCAGTTATGATCTGAGTGTTATCTATCTCAGCAACTAAGTGACTGTAAGTATCATTTAATGTTTGTTTTTCACTATAGGATATCGTCACATTTAACCGGTCAATTAAAGCTTGCTTTTGTTCATCTAGTAAAGTAGTTGTGATAATGACTTCTTTAACTGGCCGATTATATAATTCATTCAACACTTGTTCCCAACCAGTTGTAACAAGTGCGGCACTTGTTTCACCAGTTGATAAATCAATGTAAATGAGTGAATATGTTTCTTGATCAAACTCTGCTAAACTTGCTAAGTAATTGTTTTCCTTTTCATCCAACATTACCCCATCCATGACGGTTCCCGGCGTGATCATCTGGGTAACTTCACGTTTAACGATACCGACAGCATCTTTGGGATCTTCAACTTGTTCACAGATTGCTACTTTATAGCCCTTATCGACTAAATTTTTTATGTAATTTGTTGCTGAATGATGCGGGACACCGCACATCGGAATTTTATTATCTCCACTCCCATTACGACTTGTTAGGGTAATTTCTAATTCTTGAGCTGCTTTGATTGCATCATCGAAAAAGAGTTCATAAAAATCTCCTAATCTAAAGAACAGAAAACTATCTTGATGCTCGGCTTTTATTTTTAAGTATTGCTCGATCATTGGTGTATGTTTACTCATTAGCGATTACTCCTTAAACTTACTTTAGTGATAATTAAACGGTGATTGTCACTAATTATAATCCCCAAATCTTAATTGGTATATAGTGATCATAATCAGCTATATTTCTCCTATTATAACATACAGATTGATTCGTTATAAAATCATACTGAAAAAAATAAAGCGCACAGATGGTCTGTACGCTCACTCATTTATTCTTCTACTGTTGGGTCTAGATTGATCAGTTCTTCGTCTGTTAACTCAGCAATCCAATCGTCTTCAGTATCTACAGTTTCAACGGTTGCTGTTGGATCGACACGGACAGAAACTTTTGTATCGCCAATGACTTCAACTAAAAATTCACGTTCAACTTCTGTTTTTGTGTGGTCATTATATGAATACCAGACGTTAATATCGTAACTACCATTAAGTTCGACCTTATCGTCACCTTTTCGTTTAGCATTATATAAATGATTAATGATCCAGCAGCCTAATATACTTGATGGTTGATGAGTTGGATTGACAACATGTGTATCTTTGTTAAACTTACGGCCCTTACCAATTACCGCTTTGGTAATTATTTCACGATAGTCTTGATCTAGAAATGACATATTTACTAACCTCCATTCTTAATACTGTAGCTTATGCAAAATCACTAGGCGAAGTGACACGCATTACCTAATTCATCCTATGCATTTGCCTAAGATCTGCTACAGAAAAAGAAATGGAATTAGAAAGAACGATACGAATCATTCAATAAGAACTTTTTTATTCAATCAAGTGATTGGAACGGCGGGTGGCGACTCCAGCGGGAAAAGCACGAGTCCGAAAA
>CAZONN010000035.1:5336-12250 GCA_964581235.1 uncultured Amphibacillus sp. | reverse complement strand
CCCATCTTGTACCCAACTTATTTAATCGGGGTATTTGGCTTGGTAACGATATTACTATTGGGTGTGCTTTATTATCGATCCAAACATCAACAGGTAACGACTTAATTATTTTAAGTGCGGTAAATTAAATAAGAAGAGTGCTAGAAATGTTGGGGATAAGAGCTAATTATAGATTTTACAACCATAAATGATTGCTAAGCTCTCGATTAATCAGTTAAAAAGCCTGAAGCGGACAAAATCTGCTTCAGGTCTTTATTTTCATAAAAATATTATGACTTTTTCAACAATGCAATCATCGACCGGTCTGGTGTAACAAATAATGTTTTCTGTTGCTCATAGATGACATAGCCGGGTTTTGCGCCGTTAGGTTTTCTGACATGGCGTACTTCAGTGTAGTCGACAGGAACGCTTGATGATGCGCTTGCTTTTGAGAAAAGAGCTGCTAACTGAGCAGCTTCGATCAATGTTTGTTCAGTTGGATCATCTGATCGAATTAAGACGTGTGATCCAGGAATGTCTTTAGTATGCAACCAAATATCTCTAGAGTGTGCCATTTTTGTTGTTAAATAGTCATTCTGCTTATTATTACGTCCAACGTAAATAACCGTTCCATCCGTTGCCACGAATTTCTCAGGGCTAGGTTTTGCTTGTTTTCTTTTTTGTTGATTATTTTTGCGCTTCTCTTTTAAGTAACCTTCTTCACGTAATTCACTTCTAATCTCTTCAATGTCGTCGAGTCGAGCAGTTTCTAATTGTTGCAGTAGCCGCTCGAAATAATCGATTTCATGTCTGGCTTTCTGAATCTCACGTGTTAATTTACCTTTTGACGTTTTTAATTTTTGATAAGTCTTAAAGAAGTTTTGCGCATTTTCACTCGGTGTTTTGTTAGGATTTAATTTAATGATCATTTCCGATTGATTCGGATCATAGTAATCAATCACAGTAACCTGCTGATCACCTTTTTTAACTAAGTGTAAGTGAGCAGTTAGTAGTTCGCCTTGTTTCTGGTAATAATCTGCCCGTTCTGCTTTCTTCAGCGACTGTTGTTGTTTCTTTATTTTACGCTTATTTTTATCGAGTTCATTTTTCATTAATCTACTTAAATCGCCAACTTGTTGTTTAACCCGATCGCGATCCGATTTATCAGCATAAAAGTGATCGAGAAGCCCACTGACGTCTTCAAAACTTTCTTTCTCACCTGTAAATTGCTCTAAGTCAAACACATGATAATCTTCTCTTCCGGTTCGATGAATCACAGGTGAAAAATTCTCAGCTTTAGCTTGATTAATCAATTCAATAAACACTGTAGCAATCTGCTCGACAGATTTACTATCAGCTTGAAGCACAACTTCGTTCGCAATTAATGGAGAAATGCCCATGAAATTTTCGACAAGCGTTTTTGAAAAATTCTCCTCAGATTCATTCAGAATCATCTCAACTTTTGCCTGTTCAACAGTAAATGGATCCAGTTTATCTTGATTAGGTGGATAAATATATGTCTGTCCAGGTAAAACAGTCCGGTAGCGACTTTGGTTAGGAGAGATATGTTTGATGCTATCGATAATATGACCTTTGTCTTGGTCGATCAAAATGATATTACTATGTTTACCCATGATTTCAATAATCAATTTTTGACTCAGTTGATCACCGATTTCATTGACACCTCTAAAAGAAATTTCAATGATACGCTCGTTTTTATATTGGACGATCTCTTCAATAAAACTACCGATTAGATATTTTCTTAACACCATACAGAACATTGGTGGCTGAGTAGGATTTTGTTGTTTCGTCTCTGTTAAATGAATGCGCGTATAACTTGAATGCGCCGATAATAATAATTGTTTATTCTTCCGATTATTTCTAATTTGAAAAACCAATTCAGTACTTGTAGGTTGGTATATTTTTAAAATACGACCCCCTAGTAACTGTTCATTTAATTGCTTCGTTATTGCATTTGTAACGATTCCGTCAAATGCCATCGTCATCACCTCATTTCTCACATTATAGCATGTTTTATATGGGACATGCATAAGATCATACGAACAAAGTGTATTGGAGGGATGTATGTGAAATGGTATGAAGTAACTGTTGATGAAACTTTAACTAAATTAGGGAGCCAGTCTGAGTTTGGACTCTCGACTTCGACAGCAATAAAACGATTAAAAAAGCTTGGTAAAAACCAATTAACCGAGGGAAAAGCACCGCTAGGTTTAACACTATTTATCAAACAATTTAAAGATTTTATGGATTAATTTAGTGACAGATGGGTTGCCAGCACTGGCGTTAGGGATGGATGCATCAGAAAAAAATTTGATGGAACAGCCACCCCGCCCAATTAAAGAGGGTATTTTTGCGCGTGGCCTTGGTTTTAAAATCATTTCAAGGGGATTTTTAATTGGTAGTGTTAGCTTCTTAGCTTTTGTACTTGCTTATCAAAATGGGGCTCAATCACTTCAATATGCACAAACAATCGCATTTATGACGTTAGTGACAGCGCAGCTGATTCATGTGTTTGACTGTCGAAGTGAGCGGTCGATTTTTGATCGGCATCCGTTTGGGAATCCTTATTTAATTGTTGCTGTTTTGTCATCGTTTGCATTAGTAATTCCGGTCATATATGTCGACACGTTACAGGTAATTTTTATGACGGTTGGTTTGTCCTTAAGGGATTGGTTGACGATTATATTATTAAGTGCGGTTCCGACGATCGTCTTTAGTTTTACAAAGCGTTGACTGATTGTGTATACTAGTAGTAACGTGGGATAGTTTAGTTGACAACTATCCTTTTTTACGGTGCGATTTACGATAATTGTTAAATTATAATCTGGGGTGTGGGGATATGGTTTATAGTATGACGGGGTATGGTAAAAGTGAAGTGTGGCACAATCAATCGAAAATTCAATTAGAAATTAAAACAGTCAATCACCGCTTTTTAGATATGTCCTTGAAGATGCCACAGTTACTCAATCCCTATGAGGACCGGATCAAATCTGTAATTCGCTCCTTTTTTAAGCGAGGACGGATTGAACTATATTTAACAATTGAAGGTAATGACCTCACCAACTATGGAATTAAGATTAATTGGCCTCTTTTAAAGCAATATGAGCAAGCTTTACAAAGCATTCGAACAACTTTTCCAGATACGGCAGACCGATTGATTCAAGGTCTACCTGAATTTTCTGATGTGCTTCAATTGACTGAAATTACCGAACAAGATGATTCTTTTTATCAACAAATCATTGACATGCTCAGATCAACCTGTCAGTCCGTGCAAAGCATGCGTCTAGCAGAAGGCGAGAAGTTAGCGCAAGATGTCAGGGAACGTGTGGCGAGTATCAATCAGCTACTTAAGAAATTAGCTAAGCAACGAGATGTTGCTAAAGAGGGTCATTATTTGAGAATGGTAGAGCGATTAAATGAGCTTTTAGCTAAAAATAACCTCGTCCAGGATGATCGTTTTTATCAGGAATTAGCGATTCTAGCAGAAAAAGGGGATATATCTGAAGAAATCACTCGAATTGATAGTCATTTGACTCAAATCAGGTTATTGTTAGAGCAACCAGGAGAAATTGGGCGGAAAATGGATTTTATTACTCAAGAATTATTTCGAGAAGCAAATACAATCGGCTCCAAAGCAAATGATCCAACCATTAATGAATATGTTGTTGAATTAAAGGCAACAGTGGAAAAGATTAAAGAACAAGTACAAAATATTGAATAAACGTTTTAAAATCTGCTTGTTTATACTATAATAATAAAAATGAGATAAAACTGCGAGACGTTAACTAGACAATCCATGACTCATCTTTAGTGAGGGGGGAGCTCAATTGAATTTAAAACTAATAAATGTCGGTTTTGGCAATGTTGTTTCTGCTAGTCGAATCATTACGATTGTTTCACCAGAATCAGCACCGATTAAGCGAATCATATCAGTAGCAAGGGATAACAACAAACTAATTGATGCTACATACGGTAGACGGACACGCGCAGTTATTTTAACAGATAGCGATCATATTATTCTATCTGCAGTTCAGCCAGAAACAGTTGGGCAACGTGTCTTAACATATGAAGAAGAGTTATACGAATAGAGTAGTTAATAACTGATATTAGGATGTAGGAGGATATGTACGTTGATTAAACAGAAGGGAATTTTATTTATATTATCAGGACCTTCAGGTGTTGGTAAAGGTACTGTTAGAAAGGCATTGTTTGAAAAAGATACGAGTTTACAGTATTCTATTTCAATGACAACTCGTGAGATGCGACCGGGTGAACAAGAAGCGGTTGATTATTTTTACCGTACGAAAGCAGAGTTTGAAGCAATGATTGAAGATAAGCAATTGCTAGAGTATGCTAAGTATGTTAATAATTATTATGGTACACCCCGTCAGTATGTAGAAGAGACCCTTGAGAAAGGGCAGGATGTTTTTCTGGAAATAGAAGTTCAAGGTGCTTTACAAGTTAGAGAGAACTTCCCTGAAGGTGTCTTTATCTTCTTATGTCCTCCGAGTCTAGACGAACTAAAAAATCGGATTATTAATCGAGGAACTGAAACAGAGAAGTCGGTTATGAATCGTTTAAGAGCAGCGAAGGACGAAATTGAACTGATGGATGCCTATGACTACGTTGTTGTTAATGATCAAGTCGATCAAGCTGTTAATAAGATTCAAGCAATTGTTGAAAGTGAGCATTGCAAACGGGAACGAGTAGCAAGTCAGTATAAGAAATTGTTGGAGGTGACCCAAATATAATGTTAGAACCATCAATTGATCAATTACAAACAAAAATTAACTCTAAATATACATTAGTGACGCTTTCAGCAAAGAGAGCGCGTCAATTAAAAGACCATAATATCTTACAAATTGAAGATCCAAAATCAAAAAAACCAGTTGGAATTGCTTTAGAAGAAATCTTTGCAGATAAATTAACGCACATTCCAGTCAAAGAAAAATAAAAGACAGTGATAGACTCGTCTAAAAATGAACCCCTCGTTTGCCATTTGACAGACGAGGGGTAAATTTGTTTTTTTTAATAAAAACATCACCAACCCATTTTAATAAGCAGAGAGTCAGATATCAAATCTAGCAAAGGATGCGATTAAATGTTAGCAAATAAAAAGATTGTTCTAGGTGTAACAGGTGGGATAGCGGCATATAAAGCGATTGCCTTAACGAGTAAACTATCACAAGCTGGAGCAACTGTTCAGGTTATTTTAACTGCAGGAGCGCAAAAGTTTGTCACACCATTATCATTTCAAGCGATATCAAGACAACCCGTTTATGTCGACACATTCGATGAACTGGATTCCGGTAAAATTCAACACATTGATTTAGCTGATTGGGCTGACTTATTTATTATTGCGCCAGCGACAGCAAACATTATCGGCAAATATGCTAATGGAATTGCTGACGATATGTTATCAACAACATTACTAGCCACAACAGCCCCTGTTTACATTGCACCAGCAATGAACGTTGATATGTATCAACACCCTGCAGTTCAAGATAACCTCGATTTATTAGCAAAAAGAGGCGTGCACTTTATTGACCCAAATGAAGGCTATTTAGCATGTGGCTATACAGGTAAAGGTAGACTTGCTGAACCTGAAGAGATCGTTGCTTATTTACAAAGTGTACGATCAGCTAAGCGACCATTGGCTGGAAAGAAATTATTAGTCACAGCAGGACCAACTCAAGAACAAATTGATCCGGTCAGATATTTAACGAACTATTCTTCAGGAAAAATGGGTTTTTCAATTGCTGAAGTTGGTGCGAAGATGGGAGCAGAGGTCACGTTAGTCGCAGGCCCTGTTAATTTACCAACACCAAAGGGCGTTAAGCGAATTGATGTCGTCTCAACAGAGGAAATGTATCAAGCGGTGATTGAACATTATTCAACTCAAGATATTGTGATCAAGTCAGCGGCTGTTTCTGATTATCGCCCAGCCAGCCCTGCTAATGAAAAAATTAAAAAGCAGTCTGAACAGATGGCGATTAAATTGGAACGAACTCAAGATATTTTGAAAACATTAGGACAGCAAAAGACTACTCAATTCTTAGTTGGCTTTGCTGCTGAAACGACAAATATCGAAGATTACGGTAAACAAAAGTTGAACGATAAAAACTTAGATGCAATAGTGATTAATGATGTATCAAAAGAGGGAATTGGTTTTGGTTCTGACAATAATGAGGTGCTTATTATAATCAATGATGGTACCGAGATAAAAATTGATCAAACGAGTAAAGTTGCGATTGCTGGCCAGTTATTAGCTGAGATTTCGAATCGATTAGAGGATGGACAGCAGTGAACATCGCTAAAGTCGTTGTAGATATACCCGCTTCACAAATTAATCGCGTTTTTGATTATCTCATTCCTGATCATTTAACAGGCACGCTTGAAGTAGGTATGCGTGTTGTCGTACCATTTGGTCCAAGAACAATTATGGGCTATGTATTGGAATTAACCGACCATTCAGAAGTTGAAGGCTTAAAGCCAATCAAAAGCTTAATGGATATTGCACCGATTTTAACAGAAGAGTTGATTGAAGTTGGTAAGTGGCTTGCAAATCATACGATGAGTTTTTATATCTCGACATTTCAAGCCATGTTACCTCAAGCATTAAAAGCGGATTATCATAAATTAATTCACCGTTTAACAACTGCCAGCTTACCAGAACCATTCGAACGTATCTTTGCCGGCCGAGATTATTTAGATTTCACCGATCTTGAAGCGACTGATATGCCATTGTCACAGTTTAAACAATTACTTCATGATGGTGATTTAGAAATTATTTATCAAGTTAAACGAAAAGATAATATTAAAAAGCAAACAGTTGTTAATAGAATTGGTACAACTGCTCAATTGGATGAATATGCAGCCAATTTATCGAATCAAGCCAAAAAGCAAAAAATAAT
>CAZONN010000035.1:0-5236 GCA_964581235.1 uncultured Amphibacillus sp. | reverse complement strand
AATTGGATGAATATGCAGCCAATTTATCGAATCAAGCCAAAAAGCAAAAAATAATGGTTGACTATTTAGCTGATTTAACTGAGCCAATGTTACTTAAAACTTTTTTAGCAAAAATGAAAACAACCCGTCAAACAATTCAACCGTTAATTGATCACAATTTAATTACACTGATTCAGGAAGAAGTTTATCGTGAACCGTACGATGATGAAGCGATTGAACGAACAGAACCACTCAAATTAAAGGAACAACAAACCCAAGCTTTAACAGCAATTAATCAAGCATTTGATCAGCGAAAAGATGATGTCTTTCTTTTGCATGGCGTAACTGGGAGTGGAAAAACCGAAGTTTATTTACAAGCAATTGACCATGTGATGAAGGAAGGAAAAGAAGCGATCGTACTTGTTCCTGAAATTTCACTCACACCGCAAATGGTTAACCGTTTTAAAGGTCGGTTTGGCTCAGATGTTGCGGTGATGCATAGTGCCTTATCAAAGGGTGAGCGGTTTGATGAATGGCGTAAGATCCAGCGAAAAGAAGTTAAAGTTGTTGTTGGTGCTCGCTCAGCAGTGTTTGTTCCGTTTGAAAATCTCGGGTTAATTATTATTGACGAAGAACATGAGGCGAGCTACAAGCAAGAAGATCACCCTCGCTACCATGCAATCGATGTCGCAATCGAAAGAGCTAAACATCATAAGTGTCCTGTTATTTTAGGAAGTGCGACACCAACTTTAGAAACATATGCACGAGCTAAAAAAGGTGTCTATCATCTATTAGAGATGCCTGATCGAAGTAACTTAAGTGCGATGCCAGAAATTGATCTTGTTGATATGCGTGAAGAACTTCATGCTGGCAATCGAACAATGTTTTCGCGTAAATTAATTGAAGCGATCAAAGTTCGACTGGAAAAAGGTGAACAAATCGTCTTATTTTTAAATCGTCGAGGCTATTCAACATTTGTTATGTGCCGTGATTGTGGTGATGTGATTGAATGTCCAAACTGCGATATATCTCTAACCTATCACCGGAATCAAAATCGCTTGAAATGTCATTATTGTGATTATAATGACGCTGTTCCAAACAATTGCCCAAGTTGTGACAGTGATACGATCCGCTATTTTGGTACGGGGACACAAAAGGTGGAAGAGTCACTTAATCAACTCATCCCTGAAGCACGTATTATTCGGATGGATGTTGATACAACACAAAGAAAAGGTTCACATGAGCGACTATTAAAACAATTTGCCAATAAACAAGCAGATATTTTATTAGGGACACAAATGATTGCTAAAGGTTTAGATTTTCCGGATGTCACTTTAGTAGGTGTATTAGCTGCAGATAGTCTCTTTAACTTACCAGACTTTAGAGCAGCTGAACGAACGTTTCAGCTAATCACACAAGTTAGTGGAAGAGCAGGACGCCACCTTCTGACGGGAGAAGTAATCGTACAATCATACACGCCAGATCATTATAGTATTGATTTTGCTAAAAACTATGATTATCAAGGTTTTTTTGCCAAAGAAATGGCCCATCGAAAAGCTTTTCAATACCCGCCATACTATTACTTAACTTTAATTACCGTTTCACATTCAAATCCAAATCGGGCTCAAGAAGTAACGAGGGTGATTAGTCAACTATTGAATAAGCATTTATCAGACGAAACGAGGATTCTTGGCCCAACACCATCCCCGATTGAACGGATTAAGAATCGCTATCGATTTCAATGCATGATAAAATATAAACATGAACCGAATCAACGCGATGTACTCGCGCGAATTCTGCAATATTATGAAGATATGATGCGCAAGGAAGACTTAATGATACAGATAGATTTACAACCGTATCAATTAATGTAGAAAGAGGTTTTTTGATGAAAAAAATTGTTTTTATGGGGACACCAGATTTTTCAGTTCCAATTTTACAAAAAATTATTGGCGAAGGTTATCAGGTAGTTTTGGTCGTTACTCAGCCGGATCGTCCGAAAGGTAGAAAGCGCGTTTTATCGGCACCCCCAGTGAAGGAAGAAGCGTTGAAGCATAATATTCCTGTTTATCAACCAGAAAAAATACGCGAATCTTATCAGGAAATTTTAACATATGAACCGGATCTGATTGTGACAGCAGCATTTGGTCAAATCTTGCCTAATGAACTGTTAGAAGCGCCTAAATATGGTTGTATCAATGTTCACGCATCGTTATTACCTGAATTAAGAGGTGGAGCTCCAATTCATTACTCAATTATGCAAGGGAAAAAGGAAACTGGCATTTCAATTATGTATATGGTTGAAGCTTTAGACGCAGGTGCAGTATTATCACAAGTTACAGTTCCAATTGATCAGACGGATCATGTTGGAAGTCTACATGATAAATTGTCTGTTGCAGGTGCGGATTTACTGATGAAAACTTTGCCTCAGTTGTTTGAGGGCACGATTACAGCCGAAGAACAAGATGATCAAAAAGCGACTTATGCACCAAATATTAAACGTGATCAAGAAATGCTTGATTGGACTAGATCAGCACAAGAACTCTACAATCATGTGCGTGGACTTCACCCTTGGCCAGTTGCAAGTACGACGATCAAAGGTAAGAATTTAAAGATTTGGTGGGCTGAGCCTACAGAATTAGAACAAGCTAAGACAAATCAAGCTGGTGAGATTGTTGAGATAACGAGTGACAGTATCGATGTTGCTTGTGGTAATGGTGATATGCTAAAACTAATAGACATACAACTTTCTGGAAACAGACGAATGCTTGTTAAAGATTTCTTAAATGGAAATCCGGATGTATTTAAAGTAGGCCAAAGATTGGGGACAACAAATGAGTAAATATCAATTGCGCATGAAAACATTAGAAGTGTTAGTTAAAGTCGGCGACAATGGGGCATTTAGCCACCTTGTGATCGATCAGACAATCGACAAAATGAATTGGACGAGAAAAGATCAAGCATTATTTACTGAACTTGTCTATGGCACATTACAACGTAAACTAACATTGGACTACTTTTTGAATCATTTTGTCAAACAACCAAAGAAAGTAGAACACTGGGTAAAGTGGTTATTATACGTATCATTCTATCAGATGCAATATCTAGATAAAGTACCAGACCATGCGATTATTCATGAAGCAGTAGAGATTGCTAAGAAAAAAGGTCATCAAGGGATTGGCAAGTTTGTTAATGGTGTGTTAAGAGAAGCGCAACGAAAAGGCTTCCCATCATTTGATCAAATTGAAAACCCGATTGAAAGACTTGCAATTGAGACGAGTCATCCAAGTTGGCTTGTTGAACGTTGGATAGATGCCTATGGCGAAGATCAAGCAAAGGCAATGTGTTTTGCTAATTTAACAACAAAGCCAATTAGTGTTAGAGTTAATCCGCTTAAAGTGACGAGAGATGAAGCAATCGATCAGTTAACCGCAGATGGATTTCAAGTTGTAGCGTCACTCTTTTCCAACCAAGGCTTGACTATTGAAAAAGGACATATTCTCGATCATGCATTGTTTAAAACAGGTGCATTGACGGTGCAAGATCAAAGTTCAATGCTCGTTGTAGAGATGATGGATATCAAGCCAGATCAATTAGTCTTAGATGCCTGTAGTGCCCCAGGTGGAAAAGCAACACACATCGGAGAGAAATTAAATAATACAGGCTATGTCCATGCTTATGATCTTCATGAGAAAAAAGTCAACCTTGTGAAACAGAGAGCTGAACAGCTTGGCTTAATCAATGTTCGGACAGCTGCTCTAGATGGCCGTGATTTGCATCAAAAATATCAACGCGAGACATTTGATCGTATTTTAATCGACGCACCATGCTCTGGTTTTGGTGTCATTCGTGGAAAGCCAGATATCAAGTATTCAAAGACAGAAGCAGATGTTGATCAGTTAGCTCATGTACAATATGAATTATTAGAAAAGATTGCCCCATTACTAAAAAAGAATGGTAAACTTTTATATAGTACATGTACAGTCGATCCAACAGAAAATGAAGTTGTCATAACGGAATTTTTAATAAATAATCAGCGATATGAAGTTGATCCTGATTTCTTTGAAGAACTACCTGATTTTCTAAATAAAGAAATTGAATATTTGCAGGTAGGTATTCAAATTTTCCCAAATGAATTTAATTCAGATGGTTTCTTTCTTACTCGGATAAGAAGAAAACTAGATGAGGATTAATTTTGCAAATGAATAACTTTAGATAAGACAAAGAGGTGAGCCTTCGTATGAAGCAGTTTTTTTTAACTGATCGTGGTCAAGTGCGTAAGCAAAATGAGGATGCTGTTGGTTTATTTAAAAATCAAGCTGATCAAACATTAGCTGTAGTTGCAGATGGGATGGGTGGTCACAAAGCGGGAGATGTCGCAAGTGAAATAGCTCGATCATTCTTTGCGGATGAATGGAAAGATACCGAAGAATTGACATCGTCTGAAGAGGCAGAGGAATGGTTAGATGATCGTATTCGGTTAGCTAATCAACAAGTTTATCGTTATGCTAAGGAAAATCCAGATTGTCAAGGTATGGGGACAACAGTCATTGCTGCTATCTTTTTAGAGGATAACATATCGATTGCTCATATCGGCGATAGCCGCTGTTATTTACTCAGTGATGAATTGAATCAAATTACCGAGGATCATTCTCTTGTTAACGAATTAGTTCGTACTGGAGAGATAACTAAAAAGGAAGCAACAGTTCATCCACGAAAAAATGTTTTGATGAAAGCGTTAGGTACAGATGAATCAATTGCCCCTGATGTGTTTACGATTCAGTGGCAAGCAAGCAATCGCTTTTTGATCTGTAGTGATGGCTTATCTGACAAATTATCAAATACTGAAATAGGTCATTTTTTAGCAGACGATTTATCTATTGAAGTGATAGCGAAAAATCTAGTTGATCGTGCAAATGAACTTGGTGGAGAAGATAATATAACGGTTGTTTTAGTTGAATATATTAAAGGAGAGGCGGGTGATTCCTCTTGTTAGAAGGGCGTCTGTTAAATGAAAGATATATCGTTAAAAAATTAATTGGCGGCGGTGGGATGGCGAATGTTTATCTCGGTTTTGATAACATTCTCGAACGTGAAGTAGCAATTAAAGTTTTGAGACTTGAATATTCAAATGACGAGGAATTCATTACCCGGTTTCATCGTGAAGCGCAATCCGCCACTAGTTTATCACACCCGAACATTGTGAATATCTATGATGTTGGTGAAGAAGATGATATTTACTATATGGTTATGGAGT
>CAZONN010000034.1:8342-12572 GCA_964581235.1 uncultured Amphibacillus sp. | reverse complement strand
GGGCATTTTTTATGAGAATGTTGAGCTAAAGGATTTATTTAAATGTTTAATGTTGTTATTTCAAGTGAAAAGCCAAGTGATTTTGAACTGGTATCCAAGTCGTCAGTTCTTCTTCGACAATATTTTTAATCTTTAGCTTTTGTTTTTTACCTGTCATCGTTAAGTAAACTTCACCGTAGTTAATGGAGGTTGGGTAAATTGTTTTCAGTACGTTCAAGATTTGGGATATTGGTAAGTTTTGTAATGATTTCCGGCTTTGCTCAGGGAATGTTACTGCCATTGCTAGCGATTATATTAGAACAAAACGGTGTCTCTTCATCGGTAAATGGTCTTCATGCGACTGGTTTATATATAGGCGTTTTAATCGCCTCTCCCTTTATGGAAAAACCCCTACAAAAATTCGGTTACAAACCAATTATTTTAACAGGCGGTCTCTTGATGTTTATCGCTTTAGCACTTTTTCCAATTTACCAATCAATTATATTCTGGTTTGCCCTTCGATTACTAATCGGTATTGGTGATCAAATGGTTAACTTTTCAGCACAAACTTGGATTACATCAACAACACCTGCAAATCGACGCGGACGAACAATCGCACTATATGGCCTGTTCTTCAGTCTAGGATTTGCCTTTGGACCATTAATGTCACGTTTTCTTCACATTCATCAAAACTTACCATTTATTATTGCAGCAGGACTATGTTTAACTGTATGGATTCTCGTTTGGTTTATTCGCAACGAATTTGTCGAAGATAGCGATGAAATTGATCACGTCCAATCAACTTCAACAATTAAACGATTTGTGACTACAACAAAACTCGCCTGGATTGCCCTGCTTGGTCCATTAACATATGGTATTTTAGAAGCACTTTTACATGGTATCTTCCCTATTTATTGTCTACGAATTGGACATGATATTGATATGATTTCTTTAATCATTCCATTTTTCTCATTGTCCACACTGTTTACCCAAGTACCGCTTGGTGCATTAGGCGATCGCATTGGACGACAAAAATTGCTAGGAATTGTAACTTCAATCGGTGCGATGATCTTTTTAATCAGTGCTCAGTTTGAGGGTTCCGTCTTAGTTTTAATCGCCACATTTGCTTTTTCAGGCATGTTACTCGGTTCATTGTTTTCAATGGGAGTATCCTATATGGCTGATATTGTACCACGTCAGTTACTGCCAGCGGGAAATATTATGTGCGGGGTTTCATTTAGTTTAGGTAGCATTATCGGCCCTAATCTAGGCGGTCTATTTATCGATGCGTTCCCTAACCTATCATTTTTCTATATGATCGTTGTTATACTCGTTATCCTATCACTAATATTTAATTTCAAAAGAAAACCAATACTCAATTCATAAAAAAACTGGAGTATCATACGATCAGGATGTGAATATCACAAACTCTCGTTAATACTCCAGTTTTTTAATTTACAAATCGATTGAAATAACCTTCCAATCGTTCTTGCATAAATGCGATTAGCGCACATAGTGGCCAATAGATTAAAGCAACCAACAGATACATCGTCATCGTATCAAATGATCTTCCTGCGGCAATTTGCGTTTTTTGAAAAAGTTCTGGTACAGTAATAACTGCCGCTAATGACGTCGCCTTCACCAGGTCTAGAAAGATGTTAGTCAGCGGTGGGATCGCAATCCGAATCGCTTGTGGCAAGACAATACCAATCAGCGTGCTACGATAGCCTAGTCCAAGTGAATAAGCCGCCTCCCACTGTCCATCGTCCACACTACTTAATGCTGAACGATTCACCTCGGCGATATAAGCTGCACTATTAAGCCCAAAACCAATCAAGGCTGATTGGAAGGCGGTAAATTCAAGTCCGACAGCTGGTAAGCCAAAGTAAATCAAAAACAGAAAGACGAGCATTGGTGTACCACGCATAAATGAAATATAAATGCGTGCTGGCCAGCGCAAAATGAGCCTTTCTGATCGTCGCGCTAAAGAGATAAACAAGCCTAATACCATTCCAATTCCCATACTTATAAAAGAGACATAAATCGTCATCGGTAAGCCTGATAATATGAGTGGCAAATTTTCAAGTGCCAATTTGGTATCAAAAAAATCAAGTATCATCTCTTAGCGCTCCTTTAAACTGCTCTTTGAATTATAACTCTAATCCCTCAACAACTTCAATCTCTTGATCTTTTTGTACAGATGCATCTTCTAGATAAAATTGAATTGCAATTTCAGTTAATGTGCCATCTTCACGCATTTCTGCTAGTGCACCATTAATCGCTTCTGTTAATTGATCTTCACCTTTTTTAATCACAACTGCTTGCTCACTTGGGTGAAAAGCAATGTCAGGATGAACGGTTAAATCAAAATCAGGGAATGCTGCTACACCAAATGTTGTTAAATAATAGTCGTTAACAACGACATCTGTCCGTCCTGTTGATACATCACGTAAATACGCCTCATTGTTCGCATTTCCATATGTGACTACAACTGCTCCGTAGTGTTCAGCTATTTGACTATAGATTGTTGTTGCTCCACCACCAGCTTTTTTACCATCTAAATCTTCTAATGATTCAATTCCTGAGTGATCACTTTCTCTAACTGCCATTACAGCATGTGAATACTTATATGGAGTTGAAAAATTAAATTGCTCTTTTCTTGCTTCAGTTGCTTCAATATCGTTCATTGCTAAGTCGACTCTGCCGCTATCAATCGCTGGTAACATACTATCGATACCCATGATTTCAAAGTTAATTTCCAAGTCTAAACGATTGGCAATTTCTTTAGCTACCTCAACATCATATCCTGTTAGCTCATCATTCTCATCGTAATATGAAGCTGCGATTAGCGTACCTGATGTTGCAACAGTAATTTCACCTGCTTCTTTAATCTCGCCCCACAGGCCTTCATCCACATCCTCATCTTCATCTTCTACTTCATCTACAGCCTCCGTATCAGCCGTAGCATTATCTGCCGTTTGATCAGATTCTGTTTGATCTCCGCCACAAGCAGCTAAAAACAAAGCCATTACCAGTAATATAATTAAAACAAATTTCTTTTTGAACATTTTAATTCCCCCTTAAATTTGAGTTATTCTATCTGCTTTATACATTATCAATATTTCAAAACGAAAGCAAGAGAAATGCTTAACTGTATTACAAAAAATAATTACTGTGTTATATAACATCGGGTAACCACATGACTAAAAGATAACACAAGATAAAGACAGAAAAAATAGTGTAAGCTTTAGCCTACACTGCTTTTTTACCCGATCATCCCTTCAATCGTCCACGTCTGTCAGCAACAATTGCATTGATCTCTCCACCTAAAATAATTATAATGCCTGAAATGTAAAACCAAAGCATTAAGATGATCACACCACCCAAACTACCATAAGTAGCAGAATAATTTCCCATCGTATTTACATATAGAGAAAAACCATATGATGACACCTGCCAACCAATCGTCGCAAACAATGCCCCCCAAACCGCATCTCTTAAATAAACCTTTGCATTCGGTGCCATTCGATACAAGTAAAGAAAAATTACAAAGAAAACTGATGATGAAATCACCCATCTTAAAGAATTCCAAACAGAAATAAATTGCTCACTAGCACCAAAAAAAGAGAAAATATAAACACCAATCATTCTACCGAAAACAGGTAATAATAATGCAACAACTATAAGAAGCAAAACGGATAATAATAGTGAAATAGCAATTAATCGACCCAAGATGAACGGGCGATTTTCTTCAACATCGTACGCTTTGTTTAGCGCACGCATAATCGCATTAATTCCATTTGACGCTGACCAAATTGTCCCAATAATTGCAATCGAGAGCAACCCACCACCACTAGAAGCAATCGTTTCATACAGAAAATTCTCAATTAACTGCATTGCCTCAACTGGAATATACGTACTCATCATCTCAAGAATTTTTATATAATCGATCGGTAAATAACTCGCTAAAGCAACTACAAAAATCAATAGTGGAAATAATGAGAGCAGGAAGAAGTAAGACAATTGCGCTGATAGACTTGTTACCTCATCTTCTGAAAAACGTCTAATCAGTTCTAAAACATTCTTTTTTATCGAATCAAACTTTAACTTAGCCATAAGTATATCTCCATTCTAATTGAGCTACTCATTCGCTTATTTTAATTTGATCTGTGTCATCAATTCCTCTAGTTGACAGGCAAAATTATAAATAGAATCTACTTTTTGATTTACCAGCTTAAAAGTTTGCTCAAT